>NZ_VSZV01000299.1:0-29603 GCF_008919455.1 Rhizobium sp. PEPV16 | reverse complement strand
TCTCCTTGTAAAGATGCGCTATGTGGTCCTTTTAGACAGGAGCTTTCCATGCCGACCTCGCACACAGGCAAAAGCCCGGACGCAAGCGTGGCCCTGAATATGCGCATCAAGCCTGCGACGCGCAACTTGATTGACCGCGCCGCTGAGATGCAAGGCAAGACACGGACAGATTTCATGCTGGAGGCTTCCGAGCGCCGTGCCGAGGAAGTACTACTTGACCGGACGATCTTCACTGTCAGCGCAGAAGTCTACGCTGAGTATCTGGCCCGCCTCGATGCGCCAACACAGTCCAATGAGCGTCTTAAACGCACCATGTCGACAAAAGCGCCGTGGGATGAGGCGTGATCTTAGGCGTACCCGCGCCACTTGCTGATCATCACGAGCTAGCCGAATTCCATTCTGGTGTCCCTGAGCTTGACGATTGGCTACTTCTCCGCGCCCGCGCCAATCAGGCGAGCGGCGCATCGCGTACTTTCGTCGTGTGTGAGGCCAACCGCGTCATCGCCTACTACGCCCTCGCTTCCGGCGCGGTAAAGCAATCGGAAGCGCCGGGACGTTTCCCGCGGAACATGCCTGATCCGATACCAGTCGCCGTGCTTGGACGCCTTGCCATTGATCAATCCCATCAGGGACGTGGTTTCGGCAGGGCGTTAGTGCGCGACGCAGGTCTGCGCTTGATCAATGCCGCCGAGGTACTTGGGATTCGCGGCGTTTTGGTCCATGCGATTTCGGATGACGCACGAGCCTTCTACGAAGCGGTTGGCTTCCTGCCTTCCCCGTCCGACCCCATGATGCTGCTGGTTGGGTTGCATGACCTCAACAACGCGCTGACCTCGTCACCAAGCTGACTGCTAAATCGCTGAAACCAATTACGAACTTCGGCGCAAGAAATGAGGTGCCGAGGGTTCCCATCCGTTCAAGGCCGTAGTTCGCAGCTAGACTGAAGCCAAAGCAGGCCTGACGAGTCCGAGGTGGTCACGTAGCGTCGAACCGCTGTATTCGGTGCGGAACAGGCCACGTTCCTGCAGGATAGGCACGACCAGCTGGGTGAAGTCTTCCAGGCCCTCCGGGAAGAAGGGCGGCATGACGTTGAAACCGTCGGCGGAACGACCATCGAACCACTGCTGCATGCGGTCGGCGATCTCCAGCGGCGTGCCGAGCACGATGTGGTGGCCACGACCAGCGGCAACGCGCAGCGCCAGCTGGCGGATCGTCAGGTTCTCGCGCCGGGCAAGCGCCGTCAGGAGTTCGGCGCGGCTGCGCAGCTGATCGGAGATCGGCAGGTCCGGTAGCGGGCCATCCGGATCGTAGTCGCCAAGGCTGTGGCCGATGCGTTCTTCCAGCAGCGGCATGGCGCTATTCAAGTCGGTCCACTGGTCGAGTTCGGCGAGCTTGTCCTTAGCTTCCTTCGCCGTGCGGCCGATCACTGGCAGGAAGCCTGGCATGACAGCGACGTCGTCCGCCTGCCGTCCGAAACGCGCGACGCGTTCCTTGAGGCTCCTGTAGAAGGCCTGTGCTTCTTCGAGGCTCTGCTGCGCGGTGAAGACGACGTCAGCTGTTCGCGCGGCGAGGTCCTGCCCAGGCCCGGAGGAACCGGCCTGGATCAGGATCGGATGGCCCTGCGGCGAACGCGGGATGTTGAGCGGTCCCTTGACCGAGAAATACTTGCCCTTGTGTTCGAGCACGTGGACTTTGCTCGGATCGGCATAGACGCCGTTCTCCTTGTCCTTGACGAAGGCATCGTCGTCCCAACTGTCCCACAGCCCGCGCACCACGTCGACGAATTCTTCCGCGACGGCATAACGCTCGTCATGCTCTGGATGGGCCTTCGAAAAATTGTTGGCGGTGCGGGCATAGGATGTCGTGACGATGTTCCAGGCGGCGCGCCCCTGGCTCAGGTGGTCGATCGAGGAGAAAGCGCGGGCGGTATGATAGGGCTCGCCATAGGTCGTCGATGATGTCGCCGCCAGTCCGATCTTGTCCGTCACCAGCGCCAGCGCCGATAGCAGCGTCAGCGGCTCGAAACGGGCGATTGTGGAAGGATGCGCATCAACGCCGCTGGTCAGGCCGTCGGCAAGAAAGACCATGTCGAACTTGGCTGCTTCTGCAATCTGCGAGACGTGGCGCAGCAGGTCGAAGTTCTCGCTGCCCGCTTCCGCATGCGGATGCCGCCAGCCGGATACGTGATGGCCCGCTCCCTGCAGGAAGAGGCCGAGATGGATTTCTCTCTTACGGCTCATGGCGAAGTCTTTCTTCATCGGAGTTTTGGATGACGTCCTGGCCAAGCAATGCCAGCAGCCGATGGAGATCGGCGGCGCTGCTCATGGAGCGGACGAGTGATGGAATGTCGGCAAAGGCCGGATTGCCGGCGGTCGCATCGCGGAACTTTTCGGTCGGATCCGCCACGCCCGGCAGACCGTCGAAGCGGCGGGTGACCGTGCTGCCGTCGCGGAGCGCAATATCGAGGATCACGAACCGGGTCTTCGGATCGCTGGACATGCGCGGCGCAGTCTCGTCATGGCGACGGCCGGCGCGACCGGCCAGCGCCATAAGATGTGGCTGCACCGGCCGGTCGTCGAAATGGTCGAGCCGCAGGGCACCGTCGATCAGCGCCGCGGAGAACACGTATTCCGGGCTGAAGCGAGCCTCAATGCCGTTTGTCGGCTTGCTCACCACCAGCGCAGCATCGGCGCCAGGTGGATAGGTGAAAGTGATGCTTTCGATCGCATCCACCGCAAGCCCTTCGCGGTGCAGATCGATGCCGAGCGAGGCGACGGGATGGCTGGCGGTGCAGCAGGGATAGGCTTTCAGGGTCAGTCCCGGCGCCACGATCTGCCAAGGGGTACCCCAGTTCTCGGTGATGGCGGCGGGGCGCTCGGCACCGAATGCATAGGCTGAGTGGAAACCGACCGGATTGTCGAGGAAATCCGGCGCGCCGCCGAAAGCGGCCGCCGCCAAGCGTGCCGACAACAAGCCGGACCGCGCCGCCATGCCGGCATGATAGGGTTTGGCGTCATAACCGAACTGCAGCCGCAGTCCGGAGGACTGCGTCGCAGCGAGGCCGAGCGCAATGGCGGCTTCCTGCGCCGAGACCCGCGTCAGATGCGCGATCGCCGCTGCGGCGCCGACAGTGCCGAGCGTCGCCGTGGCATGAAAGCCGTTCTCGTAATGCTTGGAGCCGATCGACAGGCCGAGCCGCGCCATAGCCTCGAGCCCGACCACATAGGAGGCGACCAGCGCGTCCGCGGTAAATTCGCGCTCGGCGGCAAGCGCCAGCAGGGCCGGGAGGATCACCGTGGTCGGATGGCCGCGCACGCTGGCATGGACATCGTCGTAATCGAGGACGTGGCCGGCATAGCCGTTGACGATGGCGGCAACCAGCGGATCGGTGCGGCGCTTGGCTCCGACCAGGATTGCTTCGCCCGGCAGATTGGCGCCGACGGCGTCGGCTAGGACGGCGGTGGTGCGACCGGCGGCGCCGGCGATCGCGCAGGCGAGGAAATCGACGATCGCCGTGCGTGCCGCTTCCATTGCGGCGGCATCGGTCGTCGGGTCCGAGACGACGATCGCCTCGGCAAAGGCATGGGTCAGGGGTGCGGCTGTCGTGGTCATGAAGAAATCCTAGATGCCTTCGCCGCCGCGCACCGCGCCGCGCCCGGCAAGCCCACTGACGAACTGGCGCACACGGGGATTGTCTGCGCTGTGGAAGATTTGCTCGGGCGAACCCTGGTCGATGATGCGACCGTTCTCGGTAAAGACGACGATGTCGCTGATCTCCTCGGCAAAGCGCATTTCATGCGTCACGAGAATGCTAGTCATGCCGTCACGAATGAGATCGCGGATAACACACAGCACTTCGCCGACCGTCTCCGGATCAAGAGCCGAGGTCACCTCGTCGAACAGAACCAGCTCGGGCTTCATCGCCAGCGCCCGGGCGATCGCCACGCGCTGCTGTTGGCCGCCA
The DNA here is from genome assembly GCF_008919455.1 of Rhizobium sp. PEPV16. Classification (NCBI taxonomy): domain Bacteria; kingdom Pseudomonadati; phylum Pseudomonadota; class Alphaproteobacteria; order Hyphomicrobiales; family Rhizobiaceae; genus Rhizobium; species Rhizobium sp. PEPV16. The sequence goes on along the minus strand of NZ_VSZV01000299.1, from coordinate 25,639 downwards.
GAGAGCTGGCCGGGATAGGCACCGGCCTTTTCCGAAAGCCGGACCCTGTCCAGCAGCTCGCGAGCGAGCTTTTCCGCCTCCTGCCGGTCGGTACCGAGAATTCGGGTCGGCGCCAGGACGATGTTGTCGAGAACCGTCAGGTGCGGAAACAGGTTGTATTGCTGAAAGACGATGCCGACGCGTTTGCGTAGCGCGATGCGCTCGCTCTCGCGGGTCAGCTGGTCGACGCGGGTGCCATTGACGGTGATACGGCCGCTCTGCGGCTGCACCAGCGCGTTGATGCAGCGCAGGATCGTCGATTTGCCCGAACCGGACGGACCGATGATGGAGACCGCCTCGCCCTTGCTGACGGTCAGGTCGATGCCCTTCAGCACCTGGGTCTGGCCGAAGGACAGATGCACGTCTTCCAGTCGGACGATCGCGGTGTTGGATATGTTCATCGTCTCAAGTTCCTCAGGCCGCGTTGAAGCGACGTTCCAGTCGTCGTGTCAGGCGGGCGATCGGGTAGCAAAGCGTGAAGAAGGCGGCCATCACCACGATATAGGCGATGACCGTGAAATCGAGCCGGCGCACGGCAGTGCTGGCATCGGTCGCCGCGTGCAGCAATTCGTGCACGCCGACCAGCGAGGCGAGCGCCGTGCCCATGGTGATCGAGGCTGCGACGTTCATCCAGGGCGGCAGCGAACGGCGCAGGCATTGCGGCAGGATGATCCAGCGCAGCGCCTGATTGCGCGAGAAGCCGAGGCCCTTGGCCGCCTCCCACTGGGTGGTCGGGATGGAGAGGATCGCGCCTCGGGTGATCTCGGCAACGTAGGCGCTGGCCGGAATGGCAAGCCCGATCACGGCTTTTAGCCAGTCGGGGAAGGGGAGGTAATTGCCGAACACGACGATCTCGAAGGGGAAGATATAGGTCGTCGCGAAGATCAGCACGAGATGCGGCGCATTTCGGAAAATCTGCACATAGGCGACGACCGGATAGCGCAGCGGCCGGTAGGGCACCAGTTCGAGAATCCCGAACAGCACGCCGATCAGCGTGCCCAGCGCCATGGCGCACAGGGCGATAAGGATGTTCATCCCGAAGCCGGAAACAAGATAGGGGATCCATTCGAGCAATTCGCGGCCGAGCGTCAGGTCGGCGAGCGACCAGACGAGGAGGAGGAGCGGCAGCGCCACGAAGCCGACATTGCGCAGGATCTTGCTGCTCCTGCGCGATTGGGAGTGCACGGCAGCCGTCATAGGCCGTATCCTGGAACGGCGAGCCTGCGCTCCACCCATAGGCCGACACGGGCGACCACGATGTTGATGAGGCTGAAGAACAAGAGGATGACGATCATCAGTGAGACGACGTTGTCGCGCTGCGTCCAGACCATGATCGAGGCATAGGTGATTTCGCTCACCGCAATCGCGTTGCCGACCGTGGTGAGCTTCACGAGATTGACGAGGTTGTTGACGATTGCCGGCAGCGATGCCCGCAATGCCAGCGGCACTTCGACGTAACGCAGGATTTGCAACTGGCTGAAGCCAATGCCGCGGGCTGCCTCGACGGTCGAAGCGGGCACCGCCTCGATGCCGGCGCGGATCGCTTCGGCATGGAGGGCCGCGATATGCAGCCCGACCACCGCCACCACCCAGAAGAACGGCGACAGCGGATTGTTCTGGGCGCCCCCGACCAGATCGGACACGAAGGTGTTGAGGACGAGGAAGCTGAACATCAGCTGCACCAGCGTCGGCGTGTTGCGGGTGATTTCCACGAAGGCCCGCACCGGCGCCGAAAGCCAGACCCGGCCCGATGTCAGGCAGGCGGCAAAGAGCAGGCCGGCCACCAGGCTGACAGGTATGAGCAAAGCGATCAGATAGAGCGTGGTGATGAACCCATCACGCCAGATCTGCGCCTCGTATCCCGTCGCGAGGAATTCGTAATTCAGGCCGAGCCTGCCCGTCAGACTAATGAACAGGTCGGTGAGATTGATGTCCTGCATGTGCTCTGCCGGTCCCGCCGCTTACTTGCTGGCGGAAAGCGTCTTGTTTGCCTGCTGGAGGTACTCGGTATTTAAAAGCCGGTTGGCCTTGGCGAATTCCAGCAGCTTACCAGACGTGTGCAGCTTCTTGACGCCGGCATCTAGGGCAGCCTGCGTATCCTTCTCGCCCTTGCGCAACCAGATCACCGAATCCGATGGGATCAGCTCGGTGGGGAAGGGAATGGCATAGTCCTTCCATTCCTCCGGTCGGTCCTGTAGCAAGAGGCCGACCGTCGCGCCGACATGCACTGCCGCCACGCAATTGCCGCCCTGAAGAGCGAGCAGCGATTCCGGCTGGCTCGGCAGCGCCTTAACAACTGCGCCATATTCTTCCATGAGAGGCTGCGTGTAGTTTGAGCCCTGCGACACGCAGACCGGCTTGCCCTTGATATCCGCCCAGTCCTTCAGGCCGCTGTCCTTGCGCACCACAGCCGCGCCACCGCTGCGGTCATAGGGCGTCGGCACGTAGTCGAGCACCTTGGCGCGCTCTTCGGTGTACTGCATGTTGGCGATCAGGATATCGACCTTGCCTTGCTGCAGGAACTGCACGCGGTTCGGCGGTGTCACCGTCACCGTCTCGAGTTCGACGCCGAGGTCATCGGCCAGCGCCTGGGCGATGTCGAGATTGAAGCCCTTCTGCGCCTGCGTCTTCGGGTCAATATAGCCGAAGGGCGCGCCGGACAGGATTACGCCGACGGTCAGCTTGCCGCGTCCCTTGATGCGGTCCAGCGTGGCATCCGCAGACGCCTGTGTCGACGTCAGTGCCGAGATTGAAAGAGCAAGTCCGAAGAATAACTTGGTGAGTTTGGTGGATGACATTCCGGGCTCCTTGGTTCAGCCAGGAACCTAGTGGAGCCTCTCAGTTGCCACGAGCAATCGCATCCTCTCTTCCAAGTGACAGTGAAACTGTTATCCTGTAATACGCCAAATCCATAGAAAATATGCTGCGATCAGGATGCCTGGGAGATCCTATCTCAGATGATTGCCAGCTCCGCTCCGCTCTTATCCGTCCACAGGCGTCGTCATCTGGGATCTTTATGCAGCCTCACCGAGCTTCGGTAACTAGGTCGTCGAACCATAAAAGGTGTTGGGATCTTGAGCGAGGTCGACCTTGCTGCCGAATCTGGTCGTTTTACATTGGGCGGTGGATGCTGCTGTTGCGACAAGGCTCACCACGAACATGTTTGAAGTCAAATTGGGCCCAACCAGCCATTTATATTCCTTCGCTCAGAGGCGACGAGACGAATCCGGGAGCGCGACGCCGGAAAATTGGCGCACCCGCCTTTTAGGGTACTTGCTGGCGGCGAAATGGCGGAGTTTGCTGACGCCAAGCGTGCATCTTGAAGCGCAAAATCGGAAGAGAATCGGTGGGTCTTCGGTTCGAATTCTTTCAAGCCAGGGATTGGAACAGGTAATCTGCAGGTATTTGTTCAAAGGGCTCCATCGTCAACTGACGCCGGGCATTGCCCGATAGGGCGCGCCAAGATGCAATTCGAGATACCGAGGCGGACCGACGGTCAGGCCGAGGGATATTTTCGTACCCGGCCGTCATATCGATAGCTGAAGGTAAAAAGCCGAAATTTTCATTAGGAATCCACCGTGATAGCGTCTTCGACGGAATGCGGCAGTTCGAATCCCATGGCGACCAAAATTCTGTCGGCGTTGTCACATATGACGCGACCCTGGCGTCCGGCATCTTTTTACCAAGCGACTTCGTAGATCCGCGCGGCATCCGACAGCGATACCGTGCGCGGATTGTTGACCAGCAAGCGGGTCTGTTCCATGGCACTTTCCGAAAGCAGGGGCAGCCCATCCTTCGGAATTCCGACATCTCTCAGGCGTACGGGCAGGTTGAGGCGCACAGGCAGTATTGCCAATCCTTCGATGAAACCGGAAAGCCGGTCGGCCTGACCGGCAGGCTCAAGGTGAGGAAAGAGGCACGGCGCCAGTTCCGCATAGGCATTACCACACGCGATCGCGTTGAAGCGCAGGACATGCGGCAGGACCAGACTGTTGGAAAGGCCGTGCGCAACGTGATAGCGGCCACCGATCGGGTAGGCGAGAGCATGGACGGCAGCGACCGGCGAATTGGCAAAGGCCTGACCGGCCAGCATGGCGCCGAGCAGCATCGCCTGTCGGGCGGCGAGATCGGTTCCGTTCATCACCGCGATTTCGATATTCGCCCCGAGAAGCCGAAGAGCCTCCTTGGCAAGGGTTCGGGAAACCGGATTGTTGTTCGTACTCGCGGAGGTAAAAGCCTCGATGGCGTGCACCATGGCGTCAATCCCCGTTGCAGCCGTCACGGCTGGAGGAAGGCCGAGGGTCAACTCCGCGTCGAGAAGTGCCGCATCCGGCAGTAGCACCGGCGATACGACGCCTTTTTTCTCGTGTGTGCCGGTGGTGACAATGGAAATCGGCGTGACTTCGGAGCCGGTGCCTGCCGTTGTGGGCACAAGCACCAGCGGCAAGCGCTGCCCGCTCGCTTTGCCTACTCCATAGATATCATCGAGTGCTTCACCGCTTTTGCAGAGCAGAGCTACAAGTTTTGCCACATCGAGCGACGAGCCGCCGCCAATGCCAAGTACACCCGTGGCGCCGAAACCGATCGCCTGCGCAACGGCCGCATTAATGATGGCTTCCGGCGGATCGGCGACAACGTCGGTGAAGACCGATACGTCAGAGCCGCCGTCCGCAAGGCTCGCCAGGGCCGGCTGAACGAGCCCCGCCTTGACGACCCCTTCGTCTGAAATCACCACGACGCGCGGCCCGAGTCGCGTTTTCGTCAGCTCCGAAAGTCTGGCGATGCAACCCGGTCCCGCGATGATCTGCGGGACGGTCGCGAATGTGAATGTGGACATCTTGCCGGTCTTTCACTGATGCCATTTGACGAGCGGCTGATAGTGATGCGGCTGACGCATGACGACAAGATCCTTTCGCCGGACGATGTTCGTCGGATAGGGCGTATCGAGATTGGTGGTGTCGACGGCTGCCGCCGCAATCCCGTCCTCGTCCAGGATTGCCGATTCCTGGCGCGGAAAGGCAAAGGAATCCGGCCCGAATACCGCACTCTTGCCTTGGTATCCCCGTGCCGCATCCAGGACGTTGGCGAAGGCGAAATAGAGGTTGTTCTCGCCCCCGCGCACGCGCAAAGCATGCCAGTGATAGGGATCGGCGCCCTTGGGTATCGGATAGTTATGCGGAATTTTCGTGCCGTTGTGGCTGCCGGTGAAAGTGCCTGCTATGGCTGATGGGCAAGCGACCACGTCGCATCCCATCAGCGCCAGCGAACGGATGGCTTCCGGATAGAGCGCGTCATGGCCGATCGCCAGGCCGACGCGGCCAATGGCAAGATCGTAGACTTTCCATTCGTCGCCGGCGGTCGCCCAGCTGTCGGCAATGCCGAGATGCGTCTTGCGATAGCTGCCCACGAGCCCCTCGGGGCCAGCGACAACAGCGCTGTTGTAAACCTTGTCCCCGTCCTCTTCGGCAAATCCGGCGACAAGATAGAAACCGAGCTTCATCGCCAGACGAACGAAGGCCGATACCGTCGGGCCCGAGAGCGGTTCCGCCCGGCCTTGCGGGGCCGCTAGTCCGGTCAGCGACAGTTCCGGGAAAACCAGAATATCCGGTGCTGTCGTTGCCTTCGCCTCGGTTGCCAGATCGGCGATGCGGGCGAGATTGTCGGCGACGACGGAGGTGGGGGCGAACTGGGCGACAGCGGCGCGGGATGCGCGTCCGCGCGGGATCGGCTGGTAGCCATAGAGACGGAAGTAATCGCCCGGGTTCCAGGTGAAGCTGTTGGTCATCATGTTCATGTAGAGCTCGGGCCGGCGGGACTTGAATACCGGTTCGAACAAGACCTCGCGGCGGCGGGCGCGGGCAAGATCGATCGTGCCATAGGCAATCCCGTCGCCCGTATCGATCGATGCGGCAACCGTACCGTCGGGCTCGATCAGGCAGCTTCCGCCTGAGAACTGCACCGTTCTCTCCAGCCCCCAACGGTTGCTTTCAATGACGTAGCAGGCGTTCTCAAAAGCGCGGTTGATCCAGTAGGGTGCCGGCGTGCGCTCCTGCAGCCAGTTGGAGATGTGGCAGATGATGTCGGCACCGGCCAGAGCCTCCAGCCGCGCCGTCTCGAAGAAGTGCAGATCCATGCAGACCAGCATCGAGATCCGGCCGATCTCGGTTTCGAATACCTCGTGGACGATGTCGCCGTTGGCAGCCCATTTCGGCTCCGCGATATAGGGATGCGATTTGCGATGCCGGCCAACGACGCCGTCGGGACCGATGAGGACGGCGGTATTGTAATAGAGATCGCTCGCCGGATCGACTTCCGGCATGCCGACGACGATATAGCAGCGGTGTTTTCTGGCAATGGCCTGGAAAACATCGGTGGTCGCTCCGGGGATAACCTCGACGAAAGGTTTCACTTCGGCCCTGTCGAACCAGCAATAGCCGGTCGTGCCCATTTCGGGCGTGACGATCAGGCGTGCGCCTGCCTCCGCGGCCTCTTCGCAAAGGGCTGCCAGCCGGCTGATATTGCGCGCCTTTTCGAACATGGTCGGTTCGAACTGGATGGTGGCCGCGGTATAGCTTTGTGTCGATGTCATGGTTGTTCCCATTGTCTCTATGAAAGGATATCGGTCTGTTTCAGACAGCCATATGCCGGTGAACAAGCGCGTCGGAGAGCGTGTCGATGGCGCCGGCCGCGACCACGCCTCCCTTCTCCAGCATTGCGAACTGGTGAGACGCGTGCCGCGCAAATGCGACGTTTTGCTCAACGAGGATGATCGTCATGCCGATCTCGCGATTGAGCCGGATGATGATCTTTTCGATCTCCTCGACGATGGAGGGTTGGATGCCTTCGTTCGGTTCATCGAGAAGCAGCACTTTAGGATCTGCGGCCAGCGCGCGGGCGATGGCGAGCTGCTGCTGCTGGCCGCCCGAAAGCACGCCGCCCGGCCGATCGAGATTGGCCATCAGGTATGGAAAAAGCTCCGGCACCAGCGCAGGAATCTCGCGTTTGCCATCGGTGCGGGCAAAGGCGCCCATCAGGATGTTCTCGCGGATGGTAAAATCGGGAATGATCTCCCTGCCCTGAGGGACGTAGGCAATACCGGCCCTTGCCCTTTCATGCGTTGGGGATGCGGCCATGTCCTTTCCCTGCAGACGCATCTCGCCAGTCATGCGGTCGGTCAGTGCCATCAGGGTTTTCAACAGGGTCGTCTTGCCGGTGCCGTTGCGGCCGAGGATGCTCGTCACCTTGCCGGCCGGAATCTCGAGCGTGACGCCGTGCAGGATATGGCTGCGGCCGTAGTAGCTGTGCACGTCTTTCAACGACAGCATCAGGATATTCCTTTCGAACCGAGATAGGCTTCACGGACTTTAGGATTGCGCTCGATATCTTCGACGCCTCCTTCCGCCAGAACCTCTCCGAGATGGAGAACGGTGATGCGTTCGGCGATTTCGCGGACGAACCCCATGTCGTGCTCGACAACGAGGATCGTATGGCGACCTTTGAGATTGTTGATGATCTGGGCGGTCTTACGGGTTTCCGCTTGGGTCATCCCGGCTGTCGGTTCGTCGAGCAGGACCACCTTGGGATCCTGAACGATGAGCATGCCGAGCTCCAGCCACTGCGTCTGGCCGTGGCTCAAATAGGCGGCCATCACGTCGCGCTCGGCATCGAGACCGATGAGGGCAAGGACGTCGTCGACGCCGTTTGCCTCCGCTCGTGAAAATCCGAAGCGAAGATTGGCAAGCACCGAAGGATTGCGGCAATTGGCGACCTCGAGATTCTGCCGCACGGTAAGGTCGCGAAAGACGCTGGGGATCTGGAATTTCCGGCCTATGCCGGCGCGCGCGATGCGGTGTTCGGGCCAGTTGGTGATGTCGGTGTCGTAGACGAAGACCTTGCCCTGCGTGCTGCGCGTCTTGCCGCTGACCAGATCCATCAAGGTCGTCTTACCCGCGCCGTTTGCGCCGAGCAGCACACGCAGCTCGCCGTCGAAGACGGTGATGCTGACATTGTTGACGGCGCGGAAGCCGCCGAAATCGACGCTGAGACCGTCGATGGTCAATGCGATCGCACTCATATCACAATGCCTCGCTTTGTTGCTGCAATGGTGAAGATGCCGCACCGGGTTTGAGCCGGCGGATAAACTGCCGCAGCACATCATGTGCAAGGCCGCCAAGGCCACGCGGCATGAACAGAACGACCAACACGAAGATGAGACCGATGATTGCTTTCCATGCCTCGACCAGCGCTTCGGTTTCGCTGACCTCAGCTTCGATCATGTTGATCAGGATCGCGCCGATGCAGGCGCCAAGCAGGGACGAGCGGCCGCCGACGGCAGCCCAGACGACCATCGTCACGGAAAAGGACAGGTCCATGAACGTCGGAGACGCAAACTCCGCGACGACCACGTAGAGCATGCCGGCAACGCCCGCGATCCCCGCCGAAATCACGAAGAAGAACACCTGGTAGAGCGAGACATCGAAGCCGAGATAGCGGGCGCGCACATGATCGTCGCGGATCGCCTGCAGGATCATGCCCGCGCGGGTTTCAACGATGAGACGGGCACCGATAAGCGTCAGCGACAGGCATGCGGCGCACAGATAATAGGTCGCCCGGCTGTAGGGATCGAATTCGATGCCGCCGATCGTCAGCCAGCCAAGATCCGTCAGGCCGTTGAAGCCGTTTGTCACCGGTTGCGCATCGACCATGACGAGACGGACAAGCAGAACCAGCGCCAGCGTGATGATCGAGACGAAAACGCCGGAAATGCGCTTGCGGAAAACCAGCATGCCGAGTGCTCCGGCAATCACCACCGGAAGCACGATGCCGAGCACAAGCCCCACCGATTGGCTTTGAAACGGAAGCCAGAGAAAGGAGCCCTTGTTGATGCAGCAAAGTTCCGTCGGCGCGCCGGGCTCGGCATTCCAGAGCATGAAATCCGGAACCGGCTTGTCGGAGCCTTGTTGGAGACTGGTCAGGCTCGATAGCTTCAGCGACATGGCCAGCATGTATGCGCCGAGACCGAAAAACAGTCCCTGGCCGAGATTGAGAATACCGGCATATCCCCATGTGAGCGCGATGGCGACGCCCAGCATGCCGTAGACCAGGTATTTCGAAATGCGGTTCAGCCAGAATTCGTCGCCAAAAAAGGGCGCTGCAAAAATCACCGCGATGAAGAGCACATAGGCGGCGACCTGGAATTTCCGTTCGATGCTCATGTCAGCGCCCCTTGAACGAGAACAGCCCGCTGGGCTTGACGAGAATGACGAGAATGACGACCCCGAACACGACGGCACGTGCCAGGATGTCGTTGGTGCCGATGGCGACCAGCGCATTGATCTCGCCGAGCAGCCCTGACGACAGGATGGTGCCGAAAAGGCTGCCGACCCCGCCGGTGACGACGACCATGAAGCCGTCGACGACCATCGTCGTGCCCATGTCGGGAAAGACCGTCTTGAAGCCGGACATCATGACGCCGGCGACGCCGGCAAGGCCGGAACCGAAAGCAAATGTCATGGCGTTGACGCGTTTCACGTCGATTCCGCAGGCCGCGGCCATATTCGGGTTCCGGATGATGGCGCGAACCTGCATGCCGGCCGCCGTCCGGTAGAGAATGAACCATGTCGCCAGTGTCAGCGCGGCGGTAACGGCGATGATGAAGGTGCGGTAGGCGTTGATGTCAGCGCTGGCGAGCCTGAACGTGCCCTGCAGGTAGGCAGGCACCGCGACGTTCTGCAGGCCGGCCCCAAGACCTTCGACATGAATGCCGAAAAAGGAGAGGCCGAATTCGAGCCGCACGGCCTGCTGCAGGAGGATGGCGATCCCCCAGGTGGCGAGAAGCGTGTCCAGCAGACGGCCATAAAGCCGCCGGACGACCACCCGCTCGATCAGCAGACCGAGCAGGGCCGTCACGACGAAGGCCAGCGGGATGGCGAGCAGAAGGCTTGCTTTCAGCCAGATGCCTGAGAGGACGGCGACATAGGCGCCGATCATCACCATCTCGCCATGGGCCATGTTGATGACGCCCATGGCGCCGTAGGTGATGGCAAGGCCGAGCGCCACCAAAAGAAGAATCGAGCCGAGACTGAGGCCGATAAACAGAATGTCGAGCATAACACCACCGTTCGTGAGAAGGACGGGCCGAACTCTCCTGCGCCTTCCCCATCCTGAAGCCAGGATGACAGCTCGCGGAGGAAGAGGGGCCCGCCTTCGAGACATGATCCCGCCACCCATGGATGGCGGGACGACGCGGGGAGGGGTCAGCCCTTGAGCTTTGCGGCGTCGAGACCGTTGCTGGTGCAGAACAGATTGTTCTCCGTCTCGCCATAGGCCGAATAGGGAAGCGGCTTGATCGGCGCCGGATAGGCATCGACCACCTTGCTCTGGCCGTCCGCCTGCCATTGCCCGATGCGCGGCGTCAACCAGCAATGCAGGTTGTCGGGGTCGGTGGTCACCTTACCGCCGGGCGCTTCGTAGGTTTGGCCGCGAATGCCGGCCCTGATCGCGTCAGCCGAAAGATCGCCGGACTTTTCGACGGCCTGCTTCCACAGGAACACCTCGAAATAGGCGGCTTCGAGAGAGTGGTAGGTCACGGCTTTTGGATCGTTGACGAAGGTCCTGAAGCGGTCGATGAAGCTCTTGTTCGCCGGCGTGTCGATCGACATGAAATAGGGGAAGGAGGTGTAGCTTCCGGCCGCATATTCGGCGCCCATCGCCGCGATTTCGATTTCGGAGGTGACCGTCGCGCAGATCGGCAGAACCTCCTGCGAGAGCCCTTGGTTCTTGAACTCTCGGTAGAAGGCGATGATGGAATCGCCGACCACGTTGGACAGGACCACGTCGGCGCCGGATTCCTTGATCTTACTGACCATGACGGCCCATTCCGAATGGCCAAGTTCCAGATATTCGTCCGCCACCCACTCGGCGCCGGCTGCCTCGATCAGCTTCTTGGAAACCTTGGCCATCTCGCGCGGATAGACATAGTTCGAGCCGACGATGAAGAATTTCTTCTTGCCCAGTTTCTCGACGATCCAGGGAATGTAGTTGGAGAGCTGCTGGTTCGGAACGGCGCCGGAATAGACGACGTTGCGCGAGCACTCGAAGCCTTCGTAATGCGTCTGGTAGAACAGCATCGCGCCGCGTCGCTCGAAGATCGGCAGCACGGCCTTGCGGCTTGCTGATGTGTGGCAGCCGAACACGGTCGAAATCTTGTCCTTGAGGATCAGTTTCGAAGCCTTCTCGCTGAAGGTTTTCGGATCGGAAGCACCGTCTTCGACGACGACCTCGACTGGGCGACCGAGAACGCCGCCGGTCGCGTTGATTTCGGCCACGGCCATCATGACGCCGTTTGCCAGAAGCTTCTCGGCAACGGAAAGCCCGCCCGTCTGCGAGTAGAGCGCGCCGACCTTGATGGCATCGGCTGCGAAGGCGCGGCTGCCCAGAGCCGGCAGGGCGAGTGCGGCGGAAGCGGTCGCTGCGGTTTTCAGAAATTCACGTCTATTGAACACCATCTTGGTTCCCCTTTTTTTGATTGGCGCACACGGCGGCACGGCCCGCCCAACGGCGAGGCTTTCATGCCGAAAAATGGATAGAGGACTGACGTCACTGTCAGCAGACAACAAAAAACCCGCGAGGCTTGTCACAGCCTGCGGGCATCCTTGCCATCACCGCATCACGGCTGCGCCGCGTGCAACAGCGACACATGGCTTCGTCAAACGAAGGGATGTGCCGGAGGTGTTTTGTTCGAAACACATGAAAAACTAATCATGTTTTTGGGACGGGCGCAAGAGCTGTTCGGCGTTGATAATCGAATTGGCGATTTCATCGATCGGCACGCGCCGAGCCATCGCTTGCTCGCGCATTTCACGATACGCCTCATTCTCGCTGGTGCCGCGATTGGCCATCAGAATCGCTTTGGCCCGGGCAAGTTTCTGGTCGCCCAGTACCTTGCGCTTGTATTTGCGCGCTTCCTTGACGAGCTTTTGCCGCTCCAGCCAGAGGTTGCGGGCGATGGCGAGATTGGTCAGCAGACCAAAGGGTTTGATCGGTCTTTCGACAATGGCGAGTGCCCCGCTTTCCAGAACGATCTGCAGCGTCGAGGGGTTTTCGTAACCGACGATGGCAAGCATGGTCGGGGCAGGATTGGGGAAAGACTTCAGCAGGCGTTCGATTTCCGGTCGCGCCTCATCTTCCATGGCAAGGAAGACGACATCCGTGCCGTGCGGCAACTCGGCTGGCACCGGCCAGAGGCAACTGACCGTACAACCGATACGGCGCAGGTGATCGACGAGAAACTCCCCTTCGGATGTCCAGGGATGGATGACCAGAACCTTGAGATCCCGCAAATCTCTGAGTAGGGCGAAAGACATCGTCGCTCCTTCTCAAACCTGAACGCGATGTGGGAAAGTCTGCGTCAAGTCCGGGCGATATTCGCGCATGAACGGGTCTGGCGCCACCCGGAGCGACGGATCGTAGACGATGTCGTAGCTGCCCTGTCGATTCACCCTTGCCACTCTTGGCCACAGATGCGTGTGGTTTGTCAGCCGGTCTATCTTCACCGCACCCTGCGGTGCATCGTACTCGACATCATAGAGAGCCGGCAGAAGCTGCTCAAGCCCGTCGCCACCGGCGCGCTGCAAAGCCGCCGCATAGAGATAAACCTGGAAATAAGCCGCTTCGGCCGGCGCGGTTGGCAGCATCTGTAGGCCGTATCGCCGTTGGTAAGCCGAGACGAAGGCGCGGGCGCGGGGTGTATCCAGAGAGGCGAAGAAGGGGGCTGCGGTAATATGCCCCTCGGCCACCTCCGGTCGCATACGGATCACGTCCGCCTCGCTGGTCGATTGGCTTGCGATCGGCATCGTCGCCGCATCGAATCCGGCCTCCTTGAACGCCGTGTAGAAGGGAATGATACCGTCGCCGACAATCGTCGAATAGATGACATCCGGCTTTGCCGCGCGAATATGCCGGATGATCTTGTCAACGTCCTCGGTTTTGAGGTTCAGGGGAACATACATCTCGTCCAGCACCTTTCCGCCCACCTGAAGAAACAGGTCACTGATCGTCCGGTTGGATTCATACGGATAGACGTAGTTCGACCCCACTAGGAAAACCCGCTTTCCATAATGCTCGGTCAGGAAGTCGACGAGCTGGACGGAGTTCTGGTTGGGGGCTGCACCCGTATAGATGCAGTGACGGGAGTATTCGAATCCCTCGTAGAGCGTCGGGTAGAACAGCAGTGCATCACGGGCCTCGACGACGGGCAGAACGGCTTTGCGGGTGCTCGACATATGGCAACCGAAAACGACCCGGACCCGATCTTCGTCGCAAAGCTTGACCGCGAGTTCCTTGTAGAGATTGGGCGTCGATTGCGGATCGTAGACGATGGGTTCGATCGCCCGGCCGAGCACGCCGCCCGCCGCGTTGATCTCATCGATCGCCAGCAAGGTCGCCGCCCTCTGGGTTGTTTCCACGGCTCCCGTCACACCCGTTTCGGAGAACAGCACACCGACCCGCCAGTTTTCTGAATGCATCATCGCCCACCAAAAAATAAAAAAGCTCCCGCCCGTTTCCGGTCGAGAGCTACCCTGCTCATGGAATATTAGCGGCTCATTGAAGCCTGCCAATCCATGATGTCAGTTTCCGTGTCCGGTGACAATAGTGGAACGAAAGGCCGTTTATGGTTATCGGCTTGCATCCTCAAGGACCATCGCAGCACCTTTCATCGCGATCATCGCCGTCGGCCTTCGCAAGCGATGCTTCATCGTCGCCGACGGCAATGCTCGGGAGAACTCCTTCCGGCCGGTACGGTCTTAGCGCGGACTGTGCCATCAGCCGCCGCGTCGCGCGAATGGCATCCGCTGTTGTCAAATAGTGTTCGACAATGACAATCTCGGCGACGTCTGGCGTGTAGCCGCCAAACCCGTCTCCGACAGATCGGACAACCCGTGTGCCGCCCTCAATTACGAGCTCAGCCCAGCACGTCGTCCGCGCGGATTTAGCGGAACTCACTTTCACCCTCGAAAAAACGTTCACCAGCGGCGAGATCGACTTTGCGTCGCGTTTGGCCGAAGCGAAGGATCGAACTGACATTGCGCGAGGCCGTGAGCCTAATCGTCCGCGGTTCGCCATCCTCCCAGTCAAGGTCGAGCAGCATGCCGCCGCGCAGCCGCAAGCCACGGATCCTGCCGCCCGGCCATGCCGTCGGCAACGCAGGGAGTAAATGGATTTCCCCCGGGCGCGACTGCACGAGCATTTCCACGATGCCTGCCGCACCGCCGAAATTTCCGTCGATCTGAAAGGGCGGATGAGCGTCGAACAGGTTTTTATAGCTTCGTTCCGGCGTCAGAAGCAGTTTCAGTACGTTGTGAGCATGGTTACCATCGCGCAGCCGCGCCCAAAGATTGATGCGCCAGCCGATACCCCACCCCGTCGCGTGGTCCCCGCGGATCTCCAGGGAACGGCGGGCGGCGGCGGCGAGGTCGGGCGTTCTGTCCATGTCGATCTGCCAGCTCGGATAGAGGCCGTAGAGATGCGAGACATGGCGGTGATGCATCTCCGGCGCCTGCATGTCCCAGTCTTCGAGCCATTCCTGCAACTGGCCATTCGCGCCGATCCTGTCGGGCGCGAGGCGCGGCAGCACACGATCGATGTCGGCGACAAGATCGATCTCTCCACCGATTGAGACTGCGAGAGGGCGCAGGAGACCCAAAAAATCGCGGATGAGTTGACTATCCATCGCCGGACCGGCGCAAATCGAAGCTCCGTACGGGTGGGCGTTTTCGGGTGAAAGCGATGGGTTCGTCACCAGATAATCCGTGCCGGGGAACGGGACGAGCACGTCGAAGAGGAAGTGCGCCGCCTCCCGGGCGACCGGAAACAGTCGACGTCGCATCGCTTCGGCGTCATCAAGGTAGTCGCAAGCGTCCAGCAGATGCGCCATCAACCAGATACCGCCCGTTGGCCAGAGGCCCCATTTGGCGCCGTCGATCGGTCCCGTTGCGCGCCAGAGATCGGTATTGTGATGCATGACCCAGCCGCGGGCGCGATAATGTACGTGTGCCATCGCCTTGCCGGTCTCGGCAAGCTCTTCGGCCATTGCGACGAGCGGCTCGAGGCACTCGTGTAGATTGGCCGGTGCCGGGAGCCAATAGTTCATCTGAAGATTGATGTTGGCTGTGTATTTGCTGCCCCAGGGCGGATCCGTTTCCGCATTCCAAATGCCCTGCAGATTGGCCGGTTGCGTCCCGGGACGCGAGGAGGCAATCATCAGATAGCGGCCGAACTGGACATAAAGCGCCGCCAGCGCCGGATCATCGCCACCAGCGAATCCAGCGATACGTTGGTCGGTTGGAAGCGACGCTGCAGGCGTCGATCCGAGATCGATGGCGAATGCGCTAAACAGCCGCCGATGCTCCTCGATATGGTCGTCGCGCAACGATACGAAGTCGCGCGAAGCGGCTCTTTCGAGCCTATCGACGATATCGCGCTCGGGATGTCCCAATACGTCGTCGTAGCGCCTGAAGCTCGTCGCCGCATCGAGAAAAACCAGAACCTCGTCAGCGCCTTCTACCGACAGGCCTCCCCCCGAAGCGTTGACCGTTCCACCGCTGTTGATAAGCCGGATGCCAAAGGAGAACCGGAGAGCGGCGGCAATGCCGGATTCTGCTTTGCCCTTGCCCGAAAAGCTCAGCTGGGATCCCTCGCCTATGCGCATCTCTCCCTGCTGTGGACTGTCGATGGAGATCCGGCAGCTGATCGCGCGTTTCCGGTCAGCCGAGAGGCGTAGGACCAGCACACCATCGACCGGCGACACGAAGGCTTCGCGCAGGTAGGCGATGCCGTCGCCAGTGTAAGACGAGGTAGCGATGGCGGTATCGAGATCGAGCGCACGCCGATACCCGGAGACGCTCTCGCGGTGATCGAATTCGAGATGGAGATCGCCGATAGGCTGGTAGGACATCTGCTTGATCGGCCGTGCCATCAGATGTTTCTCGGCCAGCGCCTCGGCGTCCGCATAGCGGCCGTCGAAAATCAACTGCCGCACGGTTTCCAGATGACCAAAAGCGTCTGGATTGACGGGCTGATAGGGACCGCCGGCCCAGAAGGTGGCTTCGTTGATCTGCAGGTGCTCGCGCAGGGGATCGCCGAAGACCATGGCGCCGAGCCGGCCGTTGCCGAGCGGCAGCGCGTCGGTCCAAAGCTGTGCGGGCGTATCGTACCACATAAGATGAGCGGTCATGGCTACTCCGCCGGAAGGGTGTTTGCGGGGCGCGTCCCGCGGATGCGCTCACCGTCCCCGTCGAAGAGCAGGGCCCTTCGTGCGGGGAAGCCGGCAGTGACGATTTCTCCGGGGCGGTGGATGGTCTCGGAGCGGTCCTCGATGATGACGGCCTGCCCGGAATTCAGCGTGCCATAGATGAAACGGGTGCCGCCGAGATTTTCCACCACGTCGACCTTGAGGTCGATTGCGCCGCCAGCATCGTCGCGTCCGCTGAAGTGCTCGGGCCGAATGCCAGCTTTGATCGGAATGTCGCCTGCGCCCTGCAAGAGACCGGTCTTGAAGACAGCGCCGCAATCGAGCCTAACCACGCCGTTGGGTTCCAGCGTGCCATCCAGGAAATTCATGCGCGGCGAGCCGATGAAACCGGCGACGAAGAGGTTGTCGGGGTCGGCATAAAGCGTATCCGGCGTCCCTGTCTGCTCGATCTTGCCGGCGCGCATGACGACGATCTTGTCGGCGAGTGTCATCGCCTCGGTCTGGTCATGGGTGACGTAGATCATCGTGGCGCCGATGCGCCGATGCAGCTTGGCGATCTCGACACGCATTGAGACTCGGAGCTCGGCATCCAGGTTCGACAGCGGTTCGTCGAACAGAAAGACAGCCGGATTGCGCACGATCGCCCGGCCGATCGCGACGCGCTGGCGCTGGCCGCCCGAGAGCTGAGCGGGTTTGCGCTTGAGCAGCGGTTCGATCTGCAAGGTGGCGGCCGCAGCGGCGACGCTCCTGTCGATATCGGCCTTGCTCATGCCCGCCATGCGCAGCGAGAAGCCGATATTCTGCTCGACCGTCATATGCGGATAGAGGGCATAGTTCTGGAAGACCATGGCGACGCCGCGCTCGATCGGATCGGCCTCGTTCATGCGCCGCCCATCAATCTTGAGATCGCCAGCGGTGATCTTTTCAAGGCCGGCGATCATCCGTAGCAGCGTCGATTTCCCGCAGCCGGAAGGGCCGACAAAGACAGTGAAAGAGCCGTCATCAACGCTTAGATTGAGCCCCTCGATTGCTTCGAAACTGCCATAGGACTTGTCGATATCGTGTAATTCTACGCTGGCCAAAGCTTCCTCCCTTTAACCGCTTGGCGGGCAGAACGCGTCAGGTGATCCGTCGCGTCGAGCCCCGCAAAATGATGTCGCATTCAAGAACGACGCTGCGGGTCGCCCCTCCTGATGGTTCCGTCAGGCGTTCCACGAGAATGTCGGTGATGGTCTCGGCAATGCTGGCGACTGGCTGGGCGACGGCCGTAATGCCGGCCTCATAGAGGCGGAAGATCGCCACGTCGTCGAAGCTCGCCAGCGAGATATCGTCGGGCACGTGACGGCCGTTCTCCTTCAGCCAGCTGAGCGCCCCGACCGCCATGCCGTAATTGGCGGAGAAAATAGCTGTGGGTGGGCTTTCCAGCGACATCAGTCGCTTGGTCGCCTCGTAGCCGCCATCCATGCGCCAGTTGCCGCGCACTGCCAGGGAAGCATCCACCACGATGCCCCGGTCGCGCAGCGCCTGCTCGTATCCGGCCAGGCGTTCGATTCCCGACGAATTGCGCGGGTCACCCGTCAGCATGCCGATGCGCGTATGGCCGAGATCGATCAAATGGCTGATTAGGCGGTGGCTCGCGCGGTGATTTTCGACCATCACCCGGTCCGCCGCGAGCCCACGCACGTCGTTATTGTAGAAGATGATCGGAATGTCGTGATGGATCAGGTCGTCGACGCGATCATAGACCTCAGCCGTGCCGTCCATGACCAGTGCATCGACGCGTTGCGCGGCAAAGAAATCGAGAGCCTCGGCGACCACGCGCGGATCGCCGCCATGACAGTAGGTCAAGAGCGCTCGTCCGGTCTGACGCACGGAAATGGCCAGATATTCCAACATCCGGGCATGGAATTCGTCGAAGGTCGGCACCAGGAAGCCGATCATATGGGTAAGGTCGGTACGGATCGAGGCCGCTGCGGCATTGCGCCGGTAGCCCAGATCCTGGATTGCGCGCTCGATCTGTTCGCGGTTCGAGCGGCGGATCGTCTCGCCGTTGAGATAGCGCGACACGGTGCCGACAGCGACGTCCGCCACCCTGGCAACGTCGATAATCGTGGCTCCGCGTCTCTTTCCGGCCGTCTGGTCCGTCTGTCGCATGTCGGGCGGGCTCCTGCACTCATTGAGGGGAAATAGCGCCAGGGGAAGCGCTTTTCCGTCGTATAGCCCAGCGCTCCGCCGCCCACCAGCGTTGCGGGCGGCAAGAGCAATGTCCGACGGTTCCCCTACCTCGACCTGCATCAGACGCCTTCGAACACCACGGCGCTGTGGATATGCAGGCGCGGCACTGTGATGCTGATGGCGCCGTCTGCGCCGGCTTCCCAGGCCAGATCCTCTCCGGTCATGGCATCGAAAACCCGCTTCGGCTTTGCCGGCAACCGCACGCTGGCGTTTACCGGGCCGATCGCCGGGATGTCCTCGATCATTTCCATCACCCGTGTCGAGCCGTCATCGCCACGAACATCCTTGCCGCGGATCTGCGGCGGTCCGTAAAGAAGATGCAGGATGTGGCGATTGTGCCCAATCTGCCGGGTCAGCGTTGCCCGGCCGGATGAGGGAAGATCGGTAACCATCGCCGGATCGGGAACGAGACGATCGAGAAGCCCTCGAACAACATATTTATAAAGCGGCTGGCCAATGGCCCGGTAAAGCCGAAAGATCGGGTAGGCAATATAGGCGGTGCCTCCATGCTCGGTCACGGCAGCGCCAAGCATATCAGCGGCTGTATCGTCCGGAGCATGCTGGTGCGAGCAGAAATGTTTGTAAGACCGGTTGAAGTAGGAGGGGTAGATACCGGCCAGCACCGTTGCGCCGACCGGACGGACGGTTTCGGCTTCATCGTAGAAAACGAAAGCCGTTTCCGGCATGGACGGATCAAGGTCCTTGCCTGCCTTCACATAGCTCGGTCTGAACGCGACCGGCGTTGGCTGCCGCTCGATGCCGAGATCGACAGCAAATGCACCACCATCCCCGATGCCCGAATGCCAGGAGGCGATGATCTTGCCGCCACTGGCGAGATAGGCTTTCAGCCGCGACGCAAGGGCAGCATCGACCGGGATTTCGTCCGGCAGGATCAGCAGTCGGTACTCCTCGAAACGAGCGGAACTGTCGAGCACGTCGAAGGGCCGCTTCAGTTCCTGCAGCATTTGTGCCGCGCCATCGTCGCTCGGATGATTGCGCGCGCCCTTAGGGTTCATATGCTCGGCCGACAATATGGCGATCTCGGAGACCTGCTTGGCCCCATGCAGAAACGGCTCCAGCTTTTCGACGCGTCGATAGGCCGGCGCGATCGAGGCATAGGTATCAGGATTGATGGCGCCGTTCGGATGCAACTGGTCGCCGACCAGGCACTTCGATCCGAGCGCGATCATTTGCGCACATTCATATTCCAGCGCATCAGGGTGCTTGAAACCGCCGAACTCACCCCACGAGGTGTGGAACTTGCCTGTATGAGCCAGGAAATCCATGCCGAGCGTTGCCGCGTAGCGCGCGCTGGACGGAAAGTGATCGTAACCCCAACCGCCGGTGGGCAGGCTTTCGAGCTCGAGATGAGAATAGTTGGAAAAGCGCTTCGGGCCCTGCTTGT
This sequence comes from Rhizobium sp. PEPV16, assembly GCF_008919455.1. Lineage (NCBI taxonomy): Bacteria > Pseudomonadati > Pseudomonadota > Alphaproteobacteria > Hyphomicrobiales > Rhizobiaceae > Rhizobium > Rhizobium sp. PEPV16. The sequence continues at coordinate 5,708 of NZ_VSZV01000299.1, read as the reverse complement.
GGATATGTCCGCAATTGTAGAAGACGCGGAGATTGGGGAACTCCTTGAACAGCGCCTCGCTCGTTTCACGCCGGAACTGTTCGTTGACGGCCTCGTCGTTCTTCAGCCGGTCCGCCGAATTTTCTGGATCGAGGCCCTCGCACTGCATGCGCTCGATGCAAGCCGGGCAGACACAATCCGGCGTGAGGATGATATCGAAGAACAGACCCTGCGTGGAATAGCTTTGCGCGACTTCGCGCGCCTGGTCGAGAATGTATTTCCGTAGGCCGGCATGGTTGAGGCAGAGCGTATGCCACGCCGGGCTAAGCTGTTTGCCCGCCGAAGGGTCGTCCGGACGGTCGTGATGGTATTGGTTCGACGCGGTCATGGCGCGCCATTCGGGATGTTCGCGCGCCGTCAGCTCGTCCCACTGTACCGATATATAAATCGGGCTTTCGATATCGGCCGCCGACAGCGCCTTCACCATGTCGCCGAGGAGGTCCGGGCGGGCCAGCCGCGGATGCGGCTTGCCGACCTTGGTCGGATAGTAGGACCAGCCGTGATGGCACTTGGCAAAGATCGTGATCGAGTCGACATGCGCCGCCTTCAGCGTTGAAACGAAAATATCCGGATCGAAGTCGACGCCGATTCCGGGAATATGTTCCGACGTATGGAAGTCGAGATGGATCTGACGGTAGCGCAACGGCTTGTTTGTGGTGCTAGGCATGGTCCTATTCCTTTGCGCCGGTGCGGGTTTGAGAGCCGGCGGCGAACTGACGTTGGAAGACAAGAAAGACGAGGAGGGGAACGATTGTCGTGATGATCGCCGCCACCGAGCGCAGGTCCCAATTGATCTCGTAGCTGCCGGAGATGCGGGCGAGCAGCACGGGCAGGGGTACATCGTTGCGCAGGAAAAGCATTGGCAGCAGCAGGGCGTTCCAGGTCCAGAGGAACTGCAGGATGCCGACGGCGAAGATCGGCGACAGGCTGTTCGGCAGTACCACATGACGGAAAGTCGCAATCGGTCCGCAGCCGTCAATCTTGGCTGCTTCCACGAGTTCGCGCGGGAAATCCTCGAAGAAATTTTTGACGAGGAAGATCGACCAAGCGAAGGACATCCCGACATAGGGAATGAGAACGGAGAGAATGTTGTCGATCAGCCCGAGATCGCGCCACAGCGTGAAGAGCGGAATGATGACAACCTGCTGCGGCAGCACGAATGCGTTGATGATGATGATCAGCAAGATGCGGCGGAACGGGAAATTGAGGAAATGGAAGGCGTAGGCCGCTGCCGGCGTCAAAACCATCGTCAGCGCCGTCGCAATCCCCGCCGTTTTCATCGTCACCCACATGGATTGGGACAGCGGATATTTGTCCCAGACGCGGTGCCACGCATCGAAGGTCAGATCGAAGCGCTCGAAGTGCCACCAGCCAAGCGAGACGCCCTCGGGAGGACGCAGGGATGTAACAACGATACCGGCGATTGGGATGACCCAGATGCAGGCGATGATGCCGACGAATATGACAATCCAGCGGGGAGCCTTGCCGATCATTTCGCACCTGCCGTTCGCTGGATGATGGCGGGGATCGAGACGATGAGCACGGCCAGCAGCAGGATGACGGTCGCGGCGGCGCCATAGCCCAGTTTGAACTGGGTCATGGATTCCCGGTACATGAAATAGCCGACCGTCTCGGTTGAGCGCACCGGTCCGCCGCCCGTCAGGATATAGATGATGTCGAAGGCGCGCAGGGCACCCAGAAGATTGATGAAAACCGCGACACGCACGCCGGGCATCGATAGCGGCATCATGATATGGCGCATGGTCGAGAGCGGCTTGGCGCCGTCCATATAGGCTGCTTCGAGCACGGATTTCGGGATTGCCTGGATGGCGGCGAAGATCAGCATCAGGGGCAAGCCTACGCCACTCCACGATGCGGCTATGATGAGCGCCCACAGTGCCGTATTGGCGTCACCGAGCCAAGCATGCGAGAAGCCGGAAAACCCGAAAAGCTGAATCAGCGAATTGAGCAGGCCGCCGGCGTCGGCCCTGTAGATGCCGATCCACATGTAGCCCGAAACTGCCTCCGAAATACCGAAGGCGGCAAAGATCATCACGCGGAACGGCAGCGTCTGTCGTGGCGCGAACGCGCACGTCATTGCCAGAGCCCAGCCAATCGAGACAGAAATCACCGTCGTCCCGATCGTGAATATCAGGGTCGTTAGCAGCGTGCTGCGAAAGGCTGCGTCCGAAAACAGCCGCACATAATTGCCGAAGCCGATGAAGGAAGGCTTCCGCAGGCCCTGTATGTCCCAGAAGCTCAAGCGGATAGTCTCCACCAGCGGATAGACGACGGCTACGGCAAAGAGCACGATGACAGGTGCGATCAGGATCAATGCGGCGGGCGTGTCCCTGAGCAGACGCCGGCGGCCTAAAATGCTGACCGCTAGCGGGGAAACCTGCATCACGCCCGCCGCTTCCCGCGCGGGGGAAGTGCCGGCCATCAGTAGGATCCCTGGGCCTTGGTTTCGATTGCCGCAAGGACGGTATCGATATTAGCGGCCGAGGGATCCTGCAGAAATTTCTGCAGCTGCACGCGATATTCATCGACGAGGTCGCCGGGCAAGAGATCTCCGAGCACGAATTGCAGCTTCGAGCTTGCGACCGCTGATGTCGCCACCTTTTGCGTCTCGCCATAGAGCGACGTGTCGGTATTGCTGCTTGGTGACGCATAGCCGTTCTTGGCAAGAATGTTGGCGGCCTCGGCGCTTGTCCAGAAATCGAGGAAGGCGTCTGCTGCCTTCGGATTGGGGCCGTTTGCCGTGACGAGCAGTTCCTTGGTATCGACGCTCGACGTGTCGTCATGACCCATGCCGAGGGCGGGGAACTGGAAGAGACCGTAATCCTTACCTTCGGTGAGTTTGTAATCATTCTTGGCGCGGTTATTCATCCACATGCCGATCAGCAGGTAATTTTTGGAATTCGCCTGGAAGATTTGGTCGGCTTCCCCGTCCCAGTCGTTGGCGAGCATGCCGTTCGCCGCGCCGCAGCAGCCCGCGGTCAACATTTCGGCATATTTTGTAAGCGCATTCTTCACGGCCGGATCGGTCCACGAAATTTCGTGCGCGCCCAGCTTCGAAGCCGTCTCGACGCCTGCCGTTCTCAGTAGCAGCGTTTCGAACCATTCGGCATGCGCCCAGTATTTGCCGGGAATAGCGACCGGAGCCGCGAACCCAGCTTTTGTAAGCTTCGCAAAGCTGGCGACGAACTCGTCCCAGCTCCTCGGCGGCTCGGTGATGCCCGCCTTGGCAAGGTGCTCCTTCTTGTACCAGATGCCGGAGCGGTTGCCGAAGGTGTAGGTCAGGCCATAGGTCTTGCCGGCTATAGCGCCGAGATCCTTCCAGGATTGGCTGATGAGCCTGTCCCAGCCAAAGGACTTCCATTGGTCGTCGATCGGCCGCAGCATGCCGGCATCGAGCAGTTCCTTCCGGAAGGCCGGCCAGGTGTTGTAGAGAACATCGACCACTTCGCCGCCCATGAGTGCCGTGCGGATGCCACCGCGCATGTCTCCTTGGCCAGTAATGGCAACTTCCCTGATCGTCACTTTCGGATATTTCGCCGTAAATGCATTCTGGATCTGGTGCATCATGTCGAGCTCGGAACCACCGAGCCAATTCAGCACCACAAGTTCGCCGCTCACGCTATCCTGCGCATTGGCGCTACCCGCCAACGTCATCAATGCGGCACTTCCCGCACCCGCAAGCAGGGTGCGGCGACGTATCTCATGCGTGAATCCACTGCTGTTGGTCATGTCACATCCTCCCAAACGTTGACTTTGCCCTTGGCACTCAATTTAATTGAAACGTTATCATCTATCTTGAAACTAGCAAGGGTTTTGTCTGATAGTGCTCAACGAGCCGAACCGTTGCGTGGCGGCGGCACCAAACAAGATAGGAGCACAAAATGACCCGGCTTAAGGACAGCGTAGCGGTCGTCACCGGTGGCGGTAGAGGGATCGGTCGGGAGATCGCGCTCCGGCAGGCGCGAGAGGGCGCCAAGGTCGCAGTGCTTGCGCGAACCGCCACTGAGATCGAGGAAACAGCCTCGCTGATTGAAGATGAGGGCGGGCAAGCGATCGCTGTGACGACCGACATTACCCAATACAGCGCCGTCGAAAACGCTTTTGCCCGGATCGCATCGGAGTTCGGTCCGGTTGATACGTTAGTCAACAATCACGGTTCTTTCCAGGCTTTCGGACCGATATGGGAGTGTGACCCTATTGCCTGGTGGCGGGATGTAGAAATCAACTTGCAAGGGACGTTTCATACCTCCCGCACGGCTTGTTCGACAATGTTGGCGCGCGGCAGAGGCAGGATCATCAATCTCGTTGGCGGAGGGACGGGCAACAGTTTCCCACACGGTTCCGGATACGCATCGAGTAAAGCAGCGATCATGCGGCTGACCGAGTGTCTCAATGATACGACGATCGCTCATGGCATACGCGCCTTTGCCGTCGACCCCGGGCTCGTACGCACCGACATGACGGAAAAGCAGTTGTTTTCGGAGGCAGGCAAAACTTATCTGCCCGCCATCCAGCAGCTCTTCGACGACGGCGTCGATATCCACCCTTCTCGAGCTGCACTTCTTATCGCGGACATCGCCGCTGGCCGGTTCGATGTACTTGCTGGTCGCCTCTTGCGCGGCGTCGACGATCGAGATGTACTCGAAAAGGAAATGGACGCTTTGGCTGAAGCCGATGGAAGGGCATTGCGCTTCAGCGCGATAGAACAACAGAAGCTCTGAGGGGGTTTCGATCCTCCCTTCAGTTCCATAAATAGCTGTTACACCACAAAGGTCGAGTTTTCAGCATCCTAGAAAAGAGGCTGTTGGGCCGTGGTATGTATTCCATCAAGAGCACTAAAACGGGCGGGGCCTCGGCTGATTCGTATCGATTTGCAACGATGCTTCGAGTCTTTCTCGCAACACCTGAGCGGGAACTGTAATCTTGGACGGATTTGGCTGGATTAGAGTGCTTCAGTTGCGGTATCCGTAGGACTGCGAAGCGATTTGCGCGAGCGGGACAGCTAGAGAAAGCACGTCCGCATCTCCTAAAGCAGGACCTTGATGAACGCGGATATGATAGCCGCTTGGGCGGTGGAAAACGTCTCCACCATCAGCCCGACTGAGCGGTTGGCAGTGACGTGAAATCATCCTGGCCAGTTGCCCGACCAGCCTCCCACGAACATTGCGCGACGTAGCGACAATCGCAAAGCCCAGCTCGCGCTCATCGACGACATCGTTGAGAGATTTGAAGCGACATACCTCCGGCTTTGATTGCCGCGCCGAATAAGGGCGATCGACCGTTGCCAGCCGGCAGGTGAGCCCATTCTCGCGCCATGCCCGGATGTTTACCGCTCAGGATGAAGATCTTGATTGCGCGTGATGTTGCATCGTCCGCGCTTCATCTGCGACGAGAGGGACGTGATGCCGCCTCGCGGATTTGCCACGTCTGCCTCCGTCAAAACCTCCCACTAAGATTGCGGCCTCGCGGCCTGCCCCGGCTTTTGGTCCTGCCAGGCTCGCGCCGCCGGCAACGGCTTTGCCGTCCTCCACTTCGTTGCGGCCCTGCGGGTGCAGGCAGCGCTTGCAGCCCGGCTTTCGGACCGCCGTAGCAGGTCGCGATGGCCGCGACCTCGAAACGGAGGTTCAGACATGAGCAGGCAACAATCC
>NZ_VSZV01000111.1:0-5021 GCF_008919455.1 Rhizobium sp. PEPV16 | reverse complement strand
CCCCCACGCGCACCAGGCGCGGGATGGCCTCCCAGTTGGAGGCGACGACCAGCAGGATGGCAGCTGCAAGCAGCACCGCTGCCAGCGCCATCAGCACCCTGCCGAGGCTGAAGCTTGCCGGGCGGCTGTCATATTCGGCGAGAAGCGCACCTGCCGTTTCCTGCCCGAGCAGGCCCTTGCCCACCCAGAGCGAGAGATCCCGCTCCAATCTGCCGCGATACATGCTCAACCCCTCGATTTCCGCAACGTCGACTGCGGCGCTGCAGCTCACGCCGTTATAGACGCAGCACGGGTGTTCGCAAACGCTCTTGCGACAAATATACAAGTTCCTCATTGGTCTAAATAGTATCGAGTGTTAACCGGCCGCTAACGTCAGAAGCACTAATATAAGCCTATGGACGGAGAGGTATGCGATCTTTGCATATCCCCCATGAAATTATTGCACTGCACAATACTCATTAGTCATACTATTGATCAACACATCGAAGCACGGGGATGGCACCCCGGCCCGGCATTAGCCGGAGGCCTGCGGATGCTTTGTCCGTGACGAGATTCGTAGCCGCGCACTCCTCCTCCCAGCGCGCTGCGATAGACTGGCAACACTCCTCCTCCCAGTTGTCAGTCACCATAACGCGCCCGCCGGATCCTCCCCCGGCGGGCGTTTTTGTTTAGTCAAAGCTTCATTAAAACCTTGGCGGCGAGAGGATTTTCGTCCCATGGCGCCGTCATGCCATATTGTCGTCACGCCGCCCCACCAACCCCGCGAAGGGGTGGGCGACTTCCAATGCGAAACGGAACGCCTCTTTGCAGCGGAAGCACGGGCGGAATCACCGGAGGAAGCAGCGTTTTCTGTTATGGCACCCCATTCGCCTCTCCCAATCGAACTGCTTTCTCAAAAGTCATTCTGCCTATTCGTTGACCAAAAAATGGTAAGTCTGCGTCAAATACCCTTTGAGCATTGCATAGCTCGCATAGGTGATCTGAAAACTTGTCTGTTTTAGTCTTTCGCGTTGCAACATATATTCGGGTCATCAAATAGAGGTCAGCGCCGATCGGTGGCTGCTGGCGGATGAAACCCTCGGAAAGGGGCTTAACATGAACTTCTCTCGCTCTTTCAATAACTGGCGCAAGTATCGTCAGACCGTCACGGAACTCGGCCGCATGACCAACCGCGAATTGCACGATCTCGGCATCGACCGTTCGGACATCCATCGCGTTGCCCGTGAGGCTTCTCACCGCTAATTCCAGGCGATCGCTGCTCCTCCCAAGCACGATTGTTCTCGATCGAAACGCCCGCTGTACCCACAGCGGGCGTTTTCTTTTGTCTGCACGTGGTGGCCGCGGCGGTTGCAGGTTTTTCCCACTCGTTAGCCCGCTCAAAAAATATCCTCTGCTTAATTGAAGAGCATCATAGTGCACAATTGCATGGCAGACGCCTTTTATTTGCACTGCACAATCGGACGGTTCTCGCCTATATAAACATCAACCGCAGAGAGACAGGCGATCCCGCCGTCCCGCGGACATAGGAAGAAGACAATGAACCCGATCCGCATTGCAAGAAGCTGGCTCAGCTACCGTCGTACGCTCAATGAACTCGGCGGCCTTTCGAACCAGACCCTGTCCGATATCGGCGTTAGCCGCTACGACATCCGGAATATCGCATCCCGCTCGTTCCGCTAATAGCGAGTACGATGCTTCCAAGACGGCGCCCAAGGGCGCCGTTTTTGATTCCAGGTGTTGGATCGCACCTGCCGACATGATATCAGCCCGGAATGAACACGATTTCCTCCTATTCCCCCATCCACGTCGTCGGCGGCGGGCTTGCCGGTTCGGAAGCCGCCTGGCAGATCGCCAGTTCCGGCGTTCCGGTCATCCTGCATGAAATGCGCGGGGTGCGCGGCACGGATGCGCACAAGACCGACGGTCTTGCCGAACTCGTCTGCTCCAACTCCTTCCGGTCCGACGATGCGACCAGCAATGCCGTCGGCGTCATCCATGCCGAGATGCGCATGGCGGGCTCGCTGATCATGGCCGCTGCCGACCGGTGCCAGGTACCGGCCGGTGGTGCGCTGGCCGTCGATCGCGATGGCTTCTCCGAGGCGGTGACCAAAGCGGTCCATGACCATCCGCTCATCACCGTCGTGCGTGAAGAGGTCACCGGCCTGCCGCCAAAGGATTGGGATCTTGCCATCGTCGCCACCGGACCGTTGACGGCGCCGTCGCTCGCGAGCGCCATCCAGACGGAAACCGGCGAGGATTCGCTCGCCTTCTTCGACGCTATCGCGCCGATCGTCTATCGCGAGAGCATCGACATGGATATCTGCTGGTATCAGTCGCGCTACGACAAGGTCGGCCCCGGCGGGACCGGCAAGGATTACATCAACTGCCCGATGGACGAGGCGCAGTACAATGCCTTCGTCGATGCGCTGATATCCGGCGACACGGTCGGTTTCAAGGCATGGGAGGGCACGCCTTATTTCGACGGTTGCCTGCCGATCGAGGTGATGGCCGAACGCGGCCGCGAGACGCTGCGCCACGGACCGATGAAGCCGATGGGGCTGACGAACGCGCATAATCCGACGGTCAAGGCCTATGCCGTCGTGCAGCTGCGGCAGGACAATGCGCTCGGCACGCTCTACAATATGGTCGGCTTCCAGACGAAGCTGAAATATGGCGCGCAGGCGGATATCTTCCGGATGATCCCGGGTCTGGAAAATGCGGAATTTGCCCGTCTCGGCGGTCTGCACCGCAACACCTATATCAACTCCCCCACCCTGCTCGATCCGTCGCTGACGCTGAAATCGCGGCCCGGTCTGCGCTTTGCCGGCCAGATCACCGGCTGTGAGGGTTATGTGGAAAGCGCCAGCGTCGGGCTGATGGCCGGGCGTTTCGCCGCCGCCGAACGCAAGGGCGAGGCGATCTCGCTACCGCCGGCGACGACGGCTCTCGGCTCGCTGCTCGGTCATATCACCGGTGGGCACCTCGTCACCGACGAGGAGCCGGGCAAACGATCGTTCCAGCCGATGAACATCAATTTCGGGCTGTTTCCGGAGCTCCAGCCGGGTTCGATCGTCAAACCTGAAGGCGTCAAGCGCTTTCGTGGCAAGGACAAGACGATCATGAAGCGGCAACTGATCGCACGACGCGCGCTTGCCGACTGCGCGACCTGGCTCGGTCAAGAATCGACGCTTGCCGAAAGCGCCTGACCGGCGTTTTCAAGCGCGTCGAATCGAACCAGGCCATGCCGCCCGCTTGACGTCCTTGCTGTTATGCATGTCGTCCTTCCAAAACCGCTGCATGCTTTTGGACGACATGCGCTACTGCTTGTTTGCCGCCGAAATATTGCCGGGCGGCAGGTCCTTATCCGGCTCGGCGATATAATTGCCGAGCAGCCAGAGCGAAACCTCCGAGGCTTCCTTGGCGGAAGCGAATTCGAAATTGCCGTTGTGATGGGGTGCATCGAGGAAGTCGATCACCAGTCCCCTGCCCGTTTCCGAGCCGATGACGCGCACCCGACCCGGCTCGATCAGGTGGCAGGAGAAATGGCGCGACATGTTGCGCATGAAGCCGGCCTTGTTGTCGTGCAGGCGCACAAAGACGGCCTGGCCGTTTTCCGTCGCCTGCAGCTGACGGATCGCCTCGGTTGGAAAGGCGCGGCCGAACTCGATAATGGCGAGGCCCGTGTCATGCAGGCCGTCTTCCTTGTTCTGCGCGGCCATGCGCGTTGCCATGAAAGCAAAGAAAATGACGATGGCGAAAAGGACGCACCAGACGATAATGCCCACGCCGAGTCTCCGTTCAAAGGGTAGCGGTGGAAGCCTTGTAACGCGCGAGACTTGCGCGAATTTGACCGATATCAGATTTTTCGGTGTGCTGCAGCCAGCCCCATCCGCAGCTGGCGGCGCCACTGCGGCGGCTGCAGCGGCCGGTCGAGCAGCAAGGCGCCGCGTTTCTGCGCCTTGACGAGCACCGGTTCGGCAAGCGTCGCCGGCAGGAAGGCTGGAAAGACGGCCGGCGCAATCGGCCCCGCCGCCCTCGCCTTTGCCAGATGTTCGCGACCGAGGCCGGCGAAGGCCTCGATGGCGGCAGAGATGCGCGGCCTGTCTTCGCCGGCGAGGAAGGCATCGCGGTCGAGACCGGTGGCGGTAAGAATCTGCAGCGGAATATAGATCTGGCCGCGGCGGCGATGCAGCGGCATCAGCAGCAACAGCCCGGCGACCGCCTGGGCGACGCCGGCATGGCCGGCAGCGTCGGCCGAGCGTGCAGCCTCCTCCGGCGAAAGCACCAGGCTTGCGAGCTGAATCAGCGCCGATGCCGTTTCGCCGGCATAGCCTTCGAGCGAAAGACGTGTCTCCATCGGATCGTCATAGAGATCGAAGGTACGGGCCTCGATCATGTCGATCAGCGTCTTGCGCGGCAGGCGGTGCGTTTCGATCGCGATCAGAAGGGCTGCGGCGACGGGATTGGCCGCCGTCGAGCCGTGTGCGCTGCCTTCCAGGAGATCGTGCCAATATTGCAGCCGCACCTCACCGGGCAACGGCTCGTGGACGAGATCGCGGATGCGGGCAAGCTCGGCATTGAAGGCGTAAAGAGCTGCGAGCGCGCCGCGCTTTTCCTCCGGCGACAGCAGACAGGCGAGATAGCGGTCGCGATCGCTGTCACGCAGCATCGCCAGGCAGATGTCCTGGTTGGTCGCAATATGCGCTTCAGTCATCGTCAGACCGCAATCAACGCCGCGGCGACGGCACGTTGCTCGGCGAGCATGATATTGAATGTGCGCACTGCAGCCCCGGTGCTCATCGGATCGGAGGAGATGCCGCGCGACTTCAGCGCCAGCCTCAATTCTTCGGGCAGACGGCGAAGCTCGGTTCCGGTACCGACGAGCAGAACCTCGATATCGGCGGCCTCATCCAGCACCCGGCGAAAATTTTCAGGCGACAGCGGTTTCGACATGTCCATGTCCCAGCCGTGAATGCCGGAGGGCAGGCAAAGGATCGAGCCGCGATGCGACATGTCGGCAA
>NZ_VSZV01000227.1:0-15170 GCF_008919455.1 Rhizobium sp. PEPV16 | reverse complement strand
GCCGGAATCGGCGCTGCGGACAGGCATGAAGGTGCTGAGCCAGGCGGACGGCTTCCCGGCGCTGCCGCCGGTGCAGATAGGCATCATGAAGCGGCCGGGCGTTTCGCTCTCGCTCATGAACGCGATCACGGCGCATATCACCGCCTGCCTCGACAATATCACGCCCACTGTCGTCGACGACAGCCTCGAGGCGGACGTCAAATCCGCCCAGGCGCGCCTTTATCCGCGGCTGAAGGCGGCCAATATGGTACCAAGCTGGTAAGAGCTCTCAGGCAGCGCGCTGTACCGTGGTGGCGAAAAGGGAGGCGCGAATGACGCGCTTCCATTCATCGAGCATGCGCCGCGCCAGGGCCTCCTCGCTGACGGCGGCAAGCCGGATGACGGCGCCGATCAGGTGGCTGAACAGGTAAGTGCGCGCATACATGTCTTCGTCGCAAAGGTCGGGAGCCAGCTGGCGCACGGCGTCATGGAAGACACCGGCGACGCGGCTGCTATGTTCGATATTCAGCTGCAACAGATCCTGATCGGTCTCCGTTCCCATCCAGACGCCGAGATAGACAGGATCGTTGTGGTAGGACTCGTAATACCAGTCGATGATGGCGCAGACGCGGTCCAGCGCCTGGTCGAGTGACTGGACGTCGGTAAACATCGCCGCCGTCTTCGCCTGGATCGCCGAGGCGTGCTGGTCGAACAGGGCTTTGACGATTGCCGCCTTCTCCGGGAAATACTGGTAAACCGAACCGATCGGCACTTTGGCGGCAATGGCGAGTTCCGTCATCCGCATGGCGCTGACGCCCTTTTCGGCGATGATCTTGGCGGCGGCAGCGAGAATGAGGTCCAGCCTCTGGATGCTGCGCTCCTGCTTCGGCTTCCTGCGCAAGCCGATCCGATCCATGCTTTCCGCGCCCATGTCGTTCCCGTTCTTTTTGTTCGCGGCGGAAGGCATATGCCAGCCAGCGCTTCGAGCCGATATGACATGCGGGTCTTCATCGGCGGTAAATGAAAACGTTCGCATTTTAACGACTGGAAAAAGCGGGTTTTATCGCGATTTCAGGCTGCGGAATTGTCGCCTCACAACCGGCACAAACAGGCCCGCGTGCCGCCTCTCACCCCATTGCCATCCACGCGGCGAGCCAAACCCACATGGCGGCGAGCACCAGATAGCCGGCGGCGAAGATCGGACTGCGATAGCGCAGGTCGTTGCTCGTGACGTGGATGACGGCATGAGCGTAGCGCAGGGCAACGAAGCCCCAGGCAAGCCCGACGGTGACGATATTGTCGGCGTCCGTGATATAAAGAAGAACGCAGCAGGCGTAGAAGAGCACAGGCAGTTCGAACTGGTTGGCGAGGCAGTTCTTGACGACCAGGCTTTCGGCCGGCTCGCCACGGTTTTCGCGGTAATCCGATTTCGCGATGCTGCCGGCGCGGACCATCCTGGCGCGACGCATGCCCAGAAGCGCATAAAGACCATAGACCAGGGCCACATGGGCGAGGAGTGGCCAGAAGATTTGATAGCCGGTCATATGTTGGTCGTTTCCTTTCGGCTTCCGCTTTCGACGCGAGCATTAGCTGAAAGGGGAGCTGGATGGAATACGGCGCCTCAGTCCTGGCGCGAAGAGAGCCAGCGCATGACGGCGAGCCGGGCGGCGACGATGAAGCAGATGGCGAGGCTTGCGAATTTCAATCGCGTCATCCAGGGCAGCAGGTACGTTGCAAGACCTGCATACGCGCCGTTGCCGAAGGCGATGAGGCTCGAGATATTCTCGCCATAGTCGGCGATGCCGTAGATGAACGGCAGCAGGTAGACCGCCTTGCTAATGACCGGATGCACCGATTGGCCGAACCACGAACCGACAGGACCGAGCTTGAGGAAGGCGAGGAACAGCAGCGCCGTCAGCAATGCCGGAAAGATCAGCTCCGGCCCGAAATACATGGCGCGCAGCAGCCTGGTCGCCGTCTCGTTCTCATCGAGCAGCTGCTGCATGTGGAAGACCGCCGACTCGTCGTAACCGGCGAAATAAGTATCGAGCACCGCCTGGCCGGTTTCGTGCTTGAAGGGAACGACGAAGCCGAAGGTCGTCCAGGCGAGCACGGCAAGGCAAAGGGCTGCGAGCAGCGCGACGATCCAGAGAGGAATCCCGCTGCCCGCCTTCATGATCAGAGGCCGGCGCCCGGATAGTTCGGGCTCTCGCGGGTGATCGTCACGTCATGGGCGTGGCTTTCGCGAAGACCGGCACCGGAGATGCGCACGAACGTGGCCCGTTCCTGGAAATCCTTGAGATCCTTGCCGCCGACATAACCCATGGCCGCCTTGAGGCCGCCGGCGAGCTGGTGGATGACGCCCGAGACCGGCCCCTTGTACGGCACCTGACCTTCGATACCCTCAGGCACGAGCTTCAGCGTGTCGCGCACTTCGGCCTGGAAGTAACGGTCGGCCGAGCCGCGAGCCATGGCGCCGACGGAGCCCATACCGCGATAGGCCTTGAAGGAGCGTCCCTGGTAGAGATAGACCTCGCCCGGGCTCTCATCGGTGCCGGCAAGCAGCGAGCCGATCATGACGGCGGAAGCGCCGGCAGCGATCGCCTTGGCAAGATCGCCGGAGAACTTGATGCCGCCATCGGCAATAACGGGCACGTCCTGGTCATTCGCGGCCTGCACCGCCGACATGATGGCGGCGAGCTGGGGAACGCCGACGCCGGCAACGATGCGCGTCGTGCAGATCGAACCCGGACCGATGCCAACCTTGACGGCGTCCGCGCCGGCATCGATCAGCGCCCTGGTGCCGTCATAGGTGGCGACATTGCCGGCCATGATGCGCACCGAGTTGGAAAGCTTCTTGACGCGAGCGACGGCATCGAGGACGCGCTGCGAATGGCCGTGGGCGGTATCGACGACCAGAAGGTCGACGCCGGCCTCGATCAGCCGCTCGGCGCGCTCGAAGCCGTCATCGCCGACGCTGATCGCGGCAGCAGCGCGAAGCCTGCCCTGTGCATCCTTGGAAGCGTTCGGGTTCAGCTGCGACTTCTCGATGTCCTTGACGGTGATGAGGCCGACACAGCGGCCTTCGGTATCGACCACCAGCAGCTTCTCGATGCGGTGCGAATGCAGCAGGCGCTTGGCCTCCTGCTGATCGACGTTTTCCTTGACGGTGACCAGATTGTCCTTGGTCATCAATTCATGGATCTTCTGTTCCGGGTCGGAAGCGAAGCGGACGTCGCGGTTGGTCAGGATCCCGACGAGGCGGCCGGACTGCTCCACGACAGGGATGCCGGAAATGCTGTAGGACTTCATGAGCCCGAGCGCATCGGCAAGCGTCGCATCGGGGCCGATCGTCACCGGATTGACGACCATGCCGCTTTCAAACTTCTTCACTTGCCGGACCTGCTCGGCCTGCTCGATCGGCGTCAGGTTGCGATGAATGACGCCGAGGCCGCCGGCCTGGGCCATGGCGATCGCCAGTCGGCTCTCGGTGACGGTATCCATGGCTGATGAGATGATCGGGATGTTGAGTTCGAAATCCCGGGCGATGCGGGTGGAGATATTCGTCTGGCCGGGCATGACCTCGGAATGTCCCGGCTGCAGCAGCACGTCGTCGAAGGTAAGCGCGTCTGCGCCTGTTGCCGTTTCAATGATGCGTGCCATGGCCAAATTCCTTCATTTAATAGAAATGCGACCCTGTCCGGAAACGAATCGTCCGCCCCGGCGGTCTGCATTGGGTTGCTTGGAAGTTGGCGAGGGCTGGTAACACGTCTATGACAGGAAGGAAATAGCAAAAAAGCCCGGCATGCCCGCCGGGCTCGTCATGGCAGCCATACATCTCGCTCAGATGTCGAATTGATAGGTCTTCGGCACGAAGCGATAGCCGCCATCCTGCTTCTCAGCGAAGCCGACAGCTGGGAACGGCATATGATAGCCAAGGAAGGCGATCTTCTCGGTCGCGATCATGTCGAAAACCTTGCGGCGGCTGGCCGCCGCCTGCGCCTTATCCATATCGAAGCGCACTTCCCAATCCGGGCGCAGCAGCGAGAGGATATAGTGGTTGGCCGTGTCGCCAGCGAGCACCAGGCGCTTACCCTCAGATTCGACGTGGAACACCATATGCCCCGGGCTGTGGCCCGCTGCCAGCACCGCCGTCATGCCCGGCGCGACGCTGTCACCGTCTTTGATGAAGGTGGCTTTTTCGACAAGCGGCGTCACGTTGGCGAGTACGGCCTTATGGCCGCCTTCGGCGGGCGTGCCTTCACGGGCCTTGTTCGACCAGAAATCATACTCTGCCTGGCCTATGACATAGCGGGCATTCTTGAACGCAGCCGCGCCATTTTCCATCAGGCCGCCGATATGATCTCCGTGCAGGTGGGTGAGCGCCACGATGGTCACATCCTCGGCCGAATACCCCGCCGCCTTCAGGCCTTCGGCAAGCTGGCCGGCGCCGCGTGCTCGGCCGGCCGCACCGAAGCCGGTATCGATGAGGATGACATCGGAACCGGTATCGATGAGAGCCGGCGTATAGCCGTTCAGGATCTTGTCAGCCGGCAGGAAATTTGCGGTGAGCAACGCCTTGACCGTTTCGGGATCCTGATTGGTGCCAAAGGTTTCGTAGGGCTTTTCTGAGATGTTGATGCCGTCGCGGACGACGGTGAATTTATAGGAACCGAGCTTAAATTGATCGATTTCGGGCAAAGGCGTTCCATCCATACTTCTGTTTTCTCCAGTCGCGGCCGCTTCGGCCTTGTCTCTAAAAATTGCCGGAGCCGCAGCCAAGCCAAGGCCTGCGGCAAAAAGCGTGCGCCGCTTCATTCGCGTCGAAATTGCCATATATCCATTCTCCCATGACGTGCAGTCTGTCGCCGCACGGCCCCTATGACATTTCCGGCCGGATTTCTTGCCCCGGCCGGGTAAACATATGTCAATGTTGATAGGCGACGTTGGCGGACAAGCCGTCTCACGCAGACGTGAAGCAAACGTGTCATCGACCCGAATTGGGACTCGGATTGGGGGATTGGCAGAACGGGGAAGTGGGACTAAACAGCACGGGCCTTCCCACCTCCCATCCGCGCCCCTCAAGGCTCCCGCCTATGAATCGCATCGTCCCGCTGATCCTCGCCGTCGCCCTCTTCATGGAACAGATGGACTCCACCGTCATTGCGACGGCGCTGCCGGCGATCGCGGCGGATCTCAATGTCGGGCCGATCACGCTGAAGCTGGCGCTGACTTCCTACATGGTGGCGCTGGCGGTGTTCATCCCGGTTAGCGGCTGGATGGCCGACAGGTTCGGCGCCAAGAAGATCTTTCGCCTTGCCATCTCGGTCTTCGTCATCGGCTCGATCTTCTGCGCGATTTCGTCCAACCTCGTCGAATTCGTATTTGCCCGCTTCCTGCAGGGCATGGGCGGCGCGATGATGACGCCGGTCGGCCGCCTCGTGCTGGTGCGCACGACGCAACGCAGCGACCTGGTCTCGGCCATGGCGCTGCTCACCATCCCCGCGCTTGTCGGCCCGCTCACCGGCCCGCCGCTCGGCGGCTTCATCACCACCTATTTCAGCTGGCACTGGATTTTTCTGATCAACGTGCCGGTCGGCATCATCGGCATCTGGCTTGCGACGATCTTTCTGCCGGAGGTGGAAGCGACGGCGCCGCCGCGGCTCGATGGTACCGGCTTCGTGCTGACCTCGCTATCGGCTGCGGGCGTCGTCTTCGGCCTGTCGGTGGTCAGTCTGCCGGCCCTGCCTCCGATCATCGGCGTCACCGCCACCTTGATCGGCCTCATCTGCGGTGTCCTCTACGTGCGCCATGCCAAGCGGCATCCGACGCCGATCCTCAACCTCAACCTGTTCAAGAACCCGACCTTCCGGGCCTCCACCTTGGGCGGCATGCTCTTTCGCATTTGCGTCGGCGCCATGCCTTTCCTGACGCCGCTGATGCTGCAGCTCGGCTTCGGGCTGACGCCGTTCCAATCCGGCCTCATCACCTTTGCCGGCGCGATCGGGGCAATCACCACCAAGTTCATGGCGAAACGCGTCTTCGCCGCCGCCGGCTTCCGCACGACTCTGCTCGGCGCCGCCATGGTGACGACCCTGGTGACTGTCGTCACCGGCCTGTTCACGCCGTCGACGCCGCATCTCGTCATCATCGGCGTACTGCTGCTCGGCGGTTTCTCCCGCTCCTTCATGTTCACCGGCGTCAATGCTCTCGCCTTTGCCGATATCGAAGATGCGGAAGCGAGCCAGGCGACATCGATGAGCTCGGTGATGCAGCAGGTCAGCCTGGCGCTCGGTGTTGCGGTCGCCGCCGCGATCCTGGAGAGCTCGATCTACTTCCGCGGCGAAGCGCTGCAAGTGGCCGATTTCCACCTCGCCTTTTACATCATTGCCGGACTGACAGTGATTGCAACCATTCCCTTCATCCGGATGGACCGCAATGCCGGCGCGCTCGTTTCCGGCCACCGCTCGAAGGCGATGACGGCGGCAACGGTTGAAGCCGAACAGCAGGCGGTGAAATAGGCAGACGCTACTGCGGGCTTTCGCAGACGGCAGAGAGCTTGTTGCCGTCGAGATCACGGATATAGGCGGCATAGAAATGGGCGTGGTAGGAGCGCAGGCCGGGCTCACCCTCATCTACGGCGCCTGCCGCGATCGCCGCGGCATGGAAGGCATCGACATCGGCCCGCGTTTCGGCCGCCAGCGCGACCATGGCGCCATTGCCTGAGGTCGCCCGGCGGTGATTGAACGGCGTCACCACCCAAAAGCGGCAGCGCGTATCGCCCTCGGCGGAGTAGCCGATTTCCTCTTCGGAAGAGCGTTGGCGGCGATAGCCGAGGGGAGATAGCACGGCATCGTAAAAATGCCCTGCGCGATAAAGATCGTTGGTTCCGAGCGTGACGTAAAGAAGCATGGGATCAGCGGTTCAAATCCTCACAGCGCCGCGCGTCCTTTCGGACACGCAAAGGACGCGGCAACGCTTTCCATTGCTGCCTATCTTATCCTTAAATCGATCCCGATTTAAGGAATTATGCAGTCGATCGCCATCATCCGTCAGGACCGGCCCGAAGATCAAGCTTCTTCTGCTTCGCCTTCGGCCTTGCGCCCCTTGAACCCCTTGGCCAGCAGGAACATCTCGACCGATTCGGCGCGCGACGAGTTCGGCTTGACATGGACGACCTGGCGGAAGTTCTGCTTGAGCATGGCCAGCAGCTCACGCTCGGTACCGCCCTGAAAAGTCTTGGTGAGGAAGTGCCCGCCTTCCCCCAGCACTTCGACGGCGAAATGGGCTGCGACTTCGCAGAGATGCATGGTGCGCAGATGGTCGGTGCGGTGGTGGCCGGTGGTGGGCGCCGCCATGTCTGATATGACGAGATCCGGTGTGCCGCCGACGGCCTCCAGCAGCTTTTCCGGCGCACTGGGATCGAGGAAATCGAGCTGCAGGATCTTGACCCCCGGCAACTGGGTCATTTCAAGGAAATCGATCGCAGCCACACGAATATCATCATCTGTCGAGCCGGTGACCTTGGCGGCGATCTGCGACCAGCTGCCGGGGGCAGCGCCGAGATCGATGATGCGCCTGGCGCCGCGCAGGATATGATGTTTCTCGTCGATCTCCAGCAGCTTGAAGGCGGCCCGGGCGCGATAGCCTTCGAGTTGGGCGCGCTGCACATAGGGATCGTTGATGTGGCGCTCCAGCCATTGGCGTGAGGAGGCCTTCATCTTCTTGTTCTTGACGCGCTGGCCGAGCTTGCGGCCGGTGCGGTTTCCCGCGATCGGTGCCTTGGTCATGCCTATTCCTTATTTCACGATCTCACGCGCTGGCCGCGGCGGTTGCGGTTGCGCCGCCACACGCCGTCATCGGCCATCATGTCGGTGAGCAAGCCTTCCCTCAAGCCGCGATCGGCAACGCGCATGCGCGGGCTCGGCCAGCGACGGCGGATCGCCTCGAGAATGGCGCAGCCGGCCAGCACCAGATCGGCCCGGTCAGGCCCGATGCAGGGATTGGCGGCACGGCTTGCGAAATCCCAGGAGAGGAGCTTTGCCTGCATGGCGGAGACCTCATCGTCGGACAGCCAGATGCCATCGACCTTGCGCCGGTCATAACGCGGCAGGTCGAGATGCACGCCGGCAAGCGTCGTCACCGTGCCCGATGTGCCGATCAGGTGAAAGTCGCCGGTCTGGGCGACCTCGATCTCCGGGCAATCGAAGCTTCCAAGCATGCCTTCGACTTCACGCACCATGCCTTCGAAAGCCTCCGGCGTAACGTCGTGCCCGCCATGGCGCTCCGACAGCGTCACGACGCCGACCGGCAACGAGGTCCAGTGGGTGATGTGATTGGCAAGGCGGCTGAAGCGATTGTCGCCGATGCGGATGACAGCGATCTCCGAAGAGCCGCCGCCGATATCGAAAAGCACGACGGAGCGCGTCTCACGACCGACCAGCGACGAGCAGCCGGAGACGGCAAGCCGCGCCTCTGTCTCCCGATCGATGATCTCGAGCTCGAGGCCGGTTTCGGCAACGACCCGGCTGAGGAAGTCCTCGCCATTGACGGCCTGGCGGCAGGCTTCGGTGGCGATCAGCCGCATGCGGCGGATCTGCCGGTTCCTGAGCTTGGAGGCGCAGATCCTCAGCGCCTCGATCGCCCTCTCCATCGCCTCGTCCGACAGACGGCCGCTTGCCGCAAGGCCTTCGCCGAGGCGCACGATGCGGGAAAAAGCATCGACAACGCGGAATTGACCCGGACGGGTAGGCTGGGCAATGAGGAGACGGCAATTGTTGGTGCCGAGATCGAGGGCGGCGTAGAGCTCCTCCGGCCACGCATGTTCGCCGGCTTGACGATCCCCCTGATGCCCGGAATGGGAATGGCTTTCCGGACGGCCCCTGCGGTTGGCACTTGCGCCATTCAGTGTTTCACGCAGTTCGACCCTGAGCACCGTTTCGTCTGCACGGCGTTCCTGCTGCGGGGCACTTGATGGTTTTGCCGGTGTCAGCGGCCGGCCCTGCAGACCGCGCTTGCCGCGGTGTTTGCGGCGGTTGCGACGGCTCGGCGCTGAATCGCTATCGGCGCGGACAGCATTGCCTGCCGCTGCCGTCTGTTCCATTGCCTGGGGGAGAGGTGAACCGTCCTGCACAGCACCATGGCCACCACGACGGCGACGCTTGCGCTTGCGGGCCGGATTCCCGGCTGCATCTTCTATTGGGCGCGCAGGCTGTCCGGCACCGCCGGAAGGCTCATGCGAAGCGGGATGAGCCGCGTTGCGGGATTGCCCGCCACGCTTGCCCTTGCGGCGCCTGGACTTCTTGCCGTCCTTACGCCCTGCCGCCGACGCCCCGTCAAATTGCGACTTTGCGCCGCCTTCGGGGTCTTCCACGTTGTTTTTCCATCGCGCCGCGCAAGTCTTGAGATATGCAGCAGGCGCTCATTCGATTTTTGCGTTGCCGCAAGAATATCAGCGCCCGCCGAAATCGCCAAATTCTTTTTTGGACCAAGGGATTTGCAGCGGTTTCACCTTTCCGCGGCAGCACCGATTTTTTTCAAAACAGCTATTTGCAATTCCCCGGCTTTTGGTTATAAGCGCCGCACACCAGCCGGTTCGCTTATGCTGGGGAATAGTTCAATGGTAGAACGACGGACTCTGACTCCGTTAATCTTGGTTCGAATCCAGGTTCCCCAGCCAATATTTCACTGAGCGATTGATTTTACGGCAAAACGGTTTGCTTTTATCTGCCCTCCCGTCCCTTCCGATGCCCCTGCTTCCTTTTCGCTGCCCTGATCACTTGGATCGACGGGCGCAGGATGTCAGCGAATTCCGACATCGTGTCTTGAGCGAGCATCTTGCAGCATCTACGCATTACACGCGCCCATTTCGATTTTTGTTGATTTCGGGCGCGCCGTGGTGGGCAGCGATGGTAGGCGCTATTGGCGTCGGCCCGACGTCTTCTCGCTTCTGGAACGGCCCGTAGACAAAATTGGTCAGCGACTGGGAAAACAAATGCAGACTAATGAGGGTTCCGGAATGCTGATTTACAACAGCGCTGAAAATAACGATTGAAATCGGCCGCGTCCGCAAATCTTTTATCAGGCCACACTGTTCTCCTCCAAGATCTCTGTGTTAGGCAGCCCATAAGCGCCAATCTTGCGCGCGACAACGTTACGCTCTCGATATCGAAGGCAGGCGCTAGCATTGAAGGTTTACAGACCAGAGATCGATGGCTTAAGAGCCATATCGGTGATCGCGGTTATTCTGTATCACGCCGAGTTCACGGTTGCCGGTCACACGTTGCTGCGAGGCGGATACATCGGCGTCGATGTGTTTTTTGTGATCAGCGGCTTTCTGATTTCCCAAATCTTGTTGACAGAAATCGAAGCAACCGGGCGTATTGATTTCCTTAAGTTCTACGCTCGGCGTGCGCGAAGAATTCTTCCTGCGTTGTTCGCAGTCATTTTCGCGACAATTCCTTTCGCATATTACCTTTTATTACCATCGGAACTGCTGGATTACGCGAATTCCATAGGTTCGACGCTCCTATTTGGATCGAATATCTATTTTTATTTTACTGCGGCTCAGTACGGGGAGCCCAATACCCTTCTCAAGCCTTTTCTTCACACCTGGTCGTTGAGCGTCGAAGAGCAGTTCTATATTGGGTTTCCGCTCTTATTGCTGATCACACGCCGATACCTGAAATCAAGGTTTTTGCCGTGCGTGTTGCTCGTGGCGTCCCTCAGCTTTGTATTGTGTGTGGTGACGGTACGGTATGATCAGCAGCAGGCCTTCTACTCGCCACTCACCCGGACCTGGGAACTGTTGGCCGGGACACTTCTCGCCTATTACGAGGTGAGGCGTGGACGAACTCGCCCTCGGCCGTTACTCGCGGCGGCCGGGCTTGTCCTCGTTCTTGGTTCGCTCATCTTGTTCAGGAAGGACACGGTTCATCCTGGCGTGTTGACTGTGATCCCAGTCATCGGGACCTGTCTGGTGCTCGCATTTGCCGGTCATCAGGACGCAGTCGGGCGCCTGTTGGCTTCTCGACCGGCGGCGCTCACCGGACTGGTATCCTACTCTTTATATTTGTGGCATTACCCGGTCTTCGCCTTCTTGCGGCTGACAAGCTTGAATCTCAACAACGGCGATAAGCTCCTCGCCATCGCAGCGACGGTCTTGGTCGCGGTCGTGAGCTTTGTCGTTATCGAAAAGCCCCTTCGCCACACCAGGAGAAGCCGCGCTCTCTGGATCACCCTGAGCTCATCAGTTGCAACCATCACGGCTGCAGTTGTGACAGCAATCTCTATGGCCGGTTTTCCTCACAGGTTGGATCAAATTTATCCACCTCTCGCGCAGGCGAACGAAGCACGGCTCGAAAGCACTTTTCTAAGCTTGAACAACAACATTCAAGCTGCGAAGCCCATTATCTTCATAATTGGGGACTCGCACGCCAGAAACTGGTCGATCGCGCTGAAAAATTACATCGACACCGACCGATATCAAGTCGTGGCAGTCAGCTACTTAAACTGCATGGTAGAGATCAAGAACGATATTGTCAGGGCCCCCTCTCGCGCCAGCATTTACGATAAATACTGCATTCCCTTTGAAAAATTTATCAACGACAAGTCATTGCTCAGCCGAACGAAAGCGATCTTCCTCACGAGCCTTCGGCCTTTTGAGTACACCGTCAACCCCTTCAGGTTTGAGCTTCTTTCCTGGATGAAAAGCCACTCGGATGACGCGCGAATTTTCGTTTTCGGAAATTATTTCCAGCTCGACGAATTACACTCGTGCCTTGGGCTCATGTTTCAGAGAAAATCCGATGCCTCTATATGCCTGCGGGAAGCGACCTATCCGCCGGCCAACCAGCCTTTAGAGCAACTGCCATTTTTCCCATCCGATCTAGCGTTCACCTACGTCGATATCGTCAAGCTTCACTGCGATTACGACAAGGAGAAATGCCTCACGAGCAGCAGGGGTGTTCCATTCATCACAGACTGGAACCATCTGACAGCAGAATTTCTGACGACCCTGATTGGTGACATTCTGGAAAAGAGAACCGCCGACCTACGGGGCGACGGTCTCCTCGATTTCCTGGTACCGCCGCACGCCAGGCAATCCGAACGAACTGCAAGTTCTCAGCCGAACGCTGGTCGAACGTCTTCCGCTTCTCCATGAGATTGAGCGGACAGACGCCGGGAACGACGGTGAACTTGGTATTCAAGTCCGGACTTTCGGCATACCCCATCGTCTCGATCAAGGGTAGCAGCCACGTCGGCTACAGCTGACGGCTCACACGTCACGCCAATCGCCGCCCTTTGGAGTTCTGGATGCCCGACAACTATTGTCGCGCCACGGCGGCGTTTCCTTCGAACTGCAGAAACCAATCATACACTGCGCGGATACCTTCCTCCAGCGAGATGCGTGGCTTCCAGCCCATGTTCTTCAGCTTGTCGGTGCTCATGAGCTTACGCGGCGTCCCGTCAGGCTTGGAGAGGTCGTGGGCAATTTTTCCTTCGTAACCGACAACACGGCAAACCAACCGCGCGAGCTCGATGATTTCAATGTCCTCTCCCGAACCGACATTGACGTGCTGCGCGTCCGAATAGTTCTTCAACAGGAAAACCAGCGCATCCGCGCAATCGTCAACGTGGAGGAATTCCCGTCGTGGCTTTCCGGTTCCCCAGATGGCAATTTCGGATGCCCCCGTCACCTTTGCGAGGTGCGCCTTGTGAATTAGCGCCGGCAGAACGTGACTTGATTGCAGATCGAAATTATCGCCCGGACCATAGAGGTTGGTGGGCATGGCAGAAATATAATCGCGTCCGTGCTGCTTGCGGTAGGCGTCGGCCAGCTTGATCCCGGCAATCTTGGCGACAGCATACCACTCGTTGGTCGGCTCAAGCGGTCCGGTCAGAAGCGCATCTTCAGAAATCGGCTGCGGCGCGAATTTAGGATAAATGCAGCTTTAGCCCAGAA
This sequence comes from Rhizobium sp. PEPV16, assembly GCF_008919455.1. Classification (NCBI taxonomy): domain Bacteria; kingdom Pseudomonadati; phylum Pseudomonadota; class Alphaproteobacteria; order Hyphomicrobiales; family Rhizobiaceae; genus Rhizobium; species Rhizobium sp. PEPV16. The sequence goes on along the minus strand of NZ_VSZV01000227.1, from coordinate 2,227 downwards.
ACAGAAGCCTGTCGACGCCGTTGCGATGCGCGGCTTCGAAAATATTGGCCTCAATAATCAGGTTATCGTAGAGGAAATCGGCCGGGAAGGTATCGTTCGCAAGAATACCGCCAACCTTTGCAGCAGCGAGGATGATCGCATCCGGTCTGTTCGTCTGGACGAATCTCTCGACCTCGTCCTGCCGTTTGAGATCAAGCTCCTGTCGCGTTGCCGTGATGACAGTGCAGTTTTCTGAGTGAAGCCTGCGCACAAGCGCGCTGCCGACCATGCCGCGATGACCGGCGACCCAGATTTTCTTGTTGGACAGGTCGGACACTCAGATCTCTTTCCGGCTGTTTTGAGCCTTCCAGTGCTTGACATCCTCCCGCACCATTTCGGCGGCGAGTTCGCGAACCGGGGTCTTGTGGTGCCAGCCCAATTTCTGACGTGCCTTGGTCGGGTCGCCAAGCAAAAGGTCGACTTCCGTCGGGCGGAAATACCGCGGGTCGATTTCCACAAGGCAGGCACCGGACGCGGCGTCATAACCCTTTTCGTCGACGCCGGACCCCTTCCATTCCAAAGCAATGCCCACGTCGGCAAAAGCCCACTCCACAAACTGGCGGACACTCGTCGTCTCACCGGTCGCCAAGACGTAGTCATCCGGCTTGTCCTGCTGCAGCATGCGCCACATGCCCTCGACATATTCACGCGCGTGGCCCCAGTCACGCTTGGCGTCGAGATTGCCGAGGAAAAGCTTATCCTGCCGCCCAAGATGGATGGCAGCCACCGCCATCGTGATCTTGCGCGTGACGAAGGTTTCGCCGCGAAGCGGGCTTTCGTGATTGAAAAGAATGCCGTTCGACGCATGCATGCCGTAGGCCTCGCGATAATTCACGACGATCCAGTAGGCATAGAGCTTGGCTGCGGCATAGGGAGAACGCGGGTAAAAGGGCGTCTTCTCGTTCTGCGGCACTTCCTGCACAAGACCGTACAGTTCCGAGGTCGATGCCTGGTAGAACCGGGTCTTTTCCTCGAGCCCCAGGATACGGATCGCTTCGAGCAACCTCAACGTCCCGATGCCATCGGCATCCGCCGTATATTCAGGCGTTTCGAAGCTGACACCCACATGGCTTTGTGCGGCAAGATTGTAGATTTCATCGGGCTGCGTCTGCTGCACGATCCGCAGCAGGTTGGTCGAGTCGATCATATCGCCATAGTGGAGAATGAAGCGAGGATGTGTCTCATGCGGATCCTGATAGATATGTTCGATGCGGCCGGTATTAAAAGACGAGGACCGCCGCTTGATACCGTGCACCGTATAGCCCTTGCTCAGAAGCAATTCGGCCAAATAGGCACCATCCTGACCAGTCACCCCAGTAATAAGCGCGGTTTTTGTCATTTTTTCACATCGTCTTTCGATACAATCTTCGGGTCGTGTTTATGGAAACGGCCGAACGAGTGCAACCCCCATGTAACTGCAGCCAGGCCGGCGAAATGAGCATCGTCGATCTCTTCGGCTGACGTGAGACTGGCAGAATGAGACTAGAGCTTTCATTTGTCAGATGTCCAAGGGTAAATATGATCCTGGTGACGGGAGGAGCCGGCTTCATCGGTGCGAATTTTGTGCTCGACTGGCTTGCGCTTCACGATGAACCAGTCATCAACCTCGATGCGCTACCCTGTGCCGGCAATCTTGAAAACCTTACCTCCGCGATGGCCATTCAAGCACCATAGAAGAAATTGTCGATCACTGTCTCAAGATTGCAACGACACCCTTCAAACAGGTCCAAATTTGCCTTGTGACCGGGCCATTGTGGGTGTTGTCGTGATCGCAGGATATGCTAAGGCCAATACCAGGAATTAATTAGGTGCAACTGAATGGATGACGCGGATGGCCCCTCGCGCCAATTGGTGAGAGCGCCCTTTTGCGGATCTCCGTGACGATCAATTCGTGACAGCATCCGCTGGCTGTGACCCTTTTACAAAGGGGACGAGAAATTGAGGAGCGAGATCCGCTGTGTCAGATTATCTGTGAAAAACGACGCGGTTCTCCGGCCTGATCGAAATGTGAAGTAGCCGTCTGCTGGCGCGGAGGCTGAGGTTAGTCAAAGCATGAAAATTTGCATCTTGTTAGAAAACCCGATTCAGGTCGGTGGCGGATTCAATCAAGCAATCAATGCGATCGTACAACTCCAGCGTATCATCGGAAAACAGCATGAGGTCGTGGCTTTCACGACGATCAAAGCCA
>NZ_VSZV01000088.1:0-3696 GCF_008919455.1 Rhizobium sp. PEPV16 | reverse complement strand
GGTTTCGGTCGTAGCGCCGAGGAGGGCGTCAGCGTCGGGTCGGGAGCCCGCCGCATCAGCCGGCGCAAAGGCTGCGCCGGCCCAAAAGGGAGGAATTCGATGGCCAAAGAAATACTGTCGCGTGGCGTCACCCGCCGCGCCGTGCTTGGCGGCATGGCTGGCGTCGCGGCGCTGTCTATTGCCGGTCGCGTGTCCGCCGCAGGCGGCGAAGCGCCGGCCCTTGCGCAGCTCGCCAAGGATGGAAAGCTACCGCCGCTCGCCGAGCGCCTGCCGAAAAATCCGATGGTCGTGACGCCGTTCGAGAAGGTCGGCACTTATGGCGGTTCGCTGCGCCGCGGCCTTCGCGGTTCATCCGACCATAACGGCATCCTGCGTATGGTCGGCAACCAGAGCCTTGTGCGCTGGAACCTCGATTTTACCGCCGTGCAGCCGAACCTTGCCGAGCGCTGGGAAGTTAGCGACGACGCAACACAATTCACCTTCCATCTGATCGAAGGCGTGCGCTGGTCCGACGGTCATCCCTTTACGGCCGATGACGTCGTCTTCGCGATTGAAGACTGTGTCAAGAACACCGAGCTCTACAGCTCGACACCGGCGCAGCTTGCTGTCGCCGGCAAGCCGGTCACGGTCGAGAAGATCGACGATTACACGGTGAAGTTCACCTTTGCTGCGGCCAACGCGCTTTATCTGGAAAACCTCGCCACGCCGCTTGGCCAGCATCCGACGCTGTTTCCGAAGCATTATTGCAGCCAGTTCCTGCCCAAATATAATCCCAATATCGAGGCCGATGCGAAGAAGGCCGGTGTCACCAGTTGGACAGAGCTGTTCCGCAGCCGTTGCGGCGACATCGAGATCCCGTCGCGATGGGGCAATGTCGACAAGCCGACGCTCGATCCATGGGTGGTCAAAGAGCCCTATGCCGGCGGCGCGACGCGCGTCGTCATGACCCGCAACCCTTATTTCTGGCAGGTCGATACCGAGGGCAACCAGCTCCCCTACATCGATGAAATCAACTTCGGCATCTCGCAGGACGTCGAATCGCTGATGCTGAACGTCATCTCCGGTAAGATCGACATTCAGGAACGTCACATCAGCGTTCTCGCCAACAAGCCGACGCTGTCCAAGAACATGGAAAAGGGCGATTACCGGCTGCTGACGCTCGTGCCTTCGGCCTCGCAACAGTGCCAGATCTATTTCAACATCACCCACAAAGATCCTGCCATGCGCAAGATGTTTGCCGACAAGTCGTTCCGGCAAGCGCTCTCGATCGGCATCAATCGCCAGGAGCTCATCGACATCGTCTATTTCGGACAGAGCGAACCCTACCAGGCCGGGCCGCGTCCGACCCATCCCTGGTATAACGAGACATATGCGCGCCAATTCACCGAGTTTGACGCCGACAAGGCAGGCGCGATGCTCGATGAGGCCGGCTATAAGAAAGGCGGCGACGGTTTCCGCCTCCGGCCGGACGGCCAGAAGGTGTTCTTCTCGATCGACGTCATTCCGACGCTCTATCCCGACCTCGTCGATGCCCTGGAACTGGTCAAGGCGCATTGGGCTCAGATCGGTGTCGACATGAAGGTCAACACGATCGAGCGGGCGCTCTATTACACCCGCGGCGACGATAACGCCCATGATGCGGCAGTGTGGCCAGGTCCTGGCGGTCTCGATCCGATGCTCGATCCGCGCGATTTCTTCGCCTTCCATCCGCAGGGTTCGCGTTACGCCATCCCATGGACGCTTTGGTACACCTCTAACGGTGCGCGCGGCGAAGAACCGCCGGAAAGCCAGAAGAAGCGCATGAAGCTTTTCGACGAAGCGCGGTCGACAGCCGATCTCGACAAGCGCGGTGCGATCATGAAGCAGATCTTCGACATCGCGGCCGAGGAATTCGAGACCGTCGGCCTTTGCCTTGCCGTCGGCGGCTTCGGCATCATCCGCAACAATCTGCGCAATGTTCCCGAGAAGGAGCCGGATAGCTGGTCCTGGCCCAATCCCGGCCCTGCAATGCCGCAGCAATTCACCTTCACGAGCTGATTTTCGTCTTAAGCGCCGTACCATCAGGTACGGCGCTTTCTTTCAGTTCGCCCTCCGAGATGCCTTGCCGGTCCTGACGGCCGACAAGGCCGGGAAGGCGGTGTTCAATGCAAGAGGCGCCTCATGCTGGTCTTTATCGCCAAACGCTTCCTATGGATGATTCCGTCGCTGTTTGCCGTCAGCTTCCTGGCTTTCGTGCTGATCCAGCTGCCGCCGGGCGATTATGTCACGACCTATATTGCGACGCTGGCAGCCTCCAACGAGATCGTCGATCAGAACACGGCGGCGCAATTGCGCGAGCGCTTCGGCCTCGGCGACCCGATGCTCGTCCAATATTTCAAATGGATGTGGGGCATTCTCACGCGCGGCGATTTCGGCATCTCCTTCGAATGGCAGCAGCCGGTCTCGGACCTGATCTGGGAGCGCATGGCGCTAACGCTCGTTCTGGCCTTGTCGACATTGATCGCCACCTGGGCAATCGCGCTGCCGATCGGCGTCTATTCCGCCGTGCGCAAATATTCGATCGGCGACTATTTCTTCACCGCCTTCACCTTTTTCGGCCTGGCCGTTCCGTCCTTCCTGCTGGCGCTGGTGCTGATGTATGTCGCGGCGGTCGAATTCGGACAGGATGTCGGCGGGTTGTTTTCGCCGGAATACGAGAACGCGTCCTGGAGCTTCGCCAAAATGGTCGATCTCTTCTCGCATCTCTGGCTTCCCGTCATCATCCTTGCCGTCTCCTCGACGGCGAGCCTCATCCGCGTCATGCGCGCCAACATGCTCGATGAACTGCCGAAGCCTTACGTGACCACGGCCCGGGCAAAAGGGCTCTCTGAGTTCCGGCTGCTGATGAAATATCCTCTGATGATCGCGCTCAATCCGTTCATCTCGACGATCGCCTGGCTGCTGCCCAATCTCATTTCCGGCTCGGTCGTCGTCGCCATCGTCCTCAATCTGCCGACGGCCGCACCTTTGCTGCTGCAGGCGCTGATGGCCCAGGACATGTATCTCGCCGGCGCCTTCGTTCTGCTGATCTGCGCGCTGACGCTGATAGGATCTCTGATCAGCGATATCCTGCTTGCGCTGGTCGATCCCCGCATCCGGTTGGAATAGGAGCCTTACGTGGTCGACATCCCCATTACAAATATTCCCCCGGATCGCGCCGCCGTCGCATCGCAGTGGCAGCTCATCTGGTGGGCTTTCCGCCGGCACCGGCTTGCCATGGTGGCGCTTGTCGTCACCGTGCTGATGTATATCGTCGCCGTCATTCCCGGCTTCTTCGCCATCAACGATCCGTACCTGCAAAATGCGCGGGCGACCTTTCACCCGCCGCAGAAATTGCATCTGATCGATACTGAGAACGGGTTCTCCTTCGGCCCGCATTATTATCCGATGAAGCTGACCCGCGATCCGGAAACGCTGGCAGCCATCTACAAGGAAGACACGACGAAGCGTGTCGATGTCCAGTTCTTCGGGCGCGGTTATGAATATTCCGTGTTCGGCCTCTTCAGGACCAACATCCATCTGATCGCCTCGCCCGACAAGACGACGCCGCTGCTTCTCTTCGGCGCCGACAGGCTTGGGCGCGATGTCTTCAGCCGAACGGTGCAGGGCTCGCAGATCTCGTTGTCGATCGGCCTCGTCGGTGTCTTCTTCTCGTTG
>NZ_VSZV01000058.1:0-2039 GCF_008919455.1 Rhizobium sp. PEPV16 | reverse complement strand
CCTCTTCGTCCATATGGAACGGCTCGACGCCAGCCAAAGCCACAAGAGTCTCTACGAGGAATTCGTCGCGCTCTGCGAGATCGCCGACAAGGGCGGCATGCATGCGATCTGGACGGGCGAGCATCATGGCATGGATTTCACCATCGCGCCCAACCCTTTCGTGACCATTGCCGATCTGGCGCGCCGCACATCGCGAGCACGGCTTGGAACGGGAACGGTGATCGCTCCCTTCTGGCATCCGATCAAGCTTGCCGGTGAGGCGGCCATGGCCGACATCATCTGCGACGGAAGGCTGGATATCGGCATCGCGCGGGGAGCCTATTCCTTTGAATACGAACGTCTGCTGCCCGGTCTCGACGCCTGGGGCGCCGGCCAGCGCATGCGCGAGCTCATCCCGGCGGTCAAGGGCATATGGGCCGGCGACTACGCCCATGACGGGGAATTCTTCAAGTTTCCGTCGACCACCTCGGCGCCGAAACCGCTGCAGCAGCCGAACCCGCCCATCTGGGTGGCGGCGCGCGACCCGAACTCGCATGAATTTGCCGTCGCCAACGGCTGCAACGTTCAGGTCACGCCCCTCTGGCAGGGCGATGACGAGGTTCAGTCGTTGATGGAGCGCTTCAACGACGCCTGCGCCAAGAATCCCGAGATCGAGCGGCCCAAGATCATGTTGCTGCGCCATACCTATGTCGGCTCGTCGGAGGACGATGTCGCCCAGGCCGCCCATGAACTGAGCACCTACTACAATTATTTCTTCGCCTGGTTCAAGAATGAGAAGCCGGTTACCCAGGGTCTGATCGAACGGATCCCGGACGAACAGATCAGAGCGAACGCGATGCTGTCGGACCAGGTCATGCGGACCAACAATGTCGTTGGCGACGCTGAGACCGTCATCGCCCGGCTCAAGGTGTATGAAGCGCTCGGTTATGACGAATATTCCTTCTGGATCGACACCGGCATGAGCTTCGAGCGCAAGAAGGCGTCGCTCGAACGCTTCATCACCGAGGTCATACCGGCATTTCAGGAGTAAGACCATGCGGCGTTTCCAGCACTATATCGACGGAGAATTTTCAGATGGCGAGGCCAGCTATCCGAGCATTGATCCCGCCTCCGGCGCGGTCTGGGCTGAGATGCCCGAAGCGCGCGAGGGCGATGTCGATCGGGCTGTCAACGCGGCCGACAGGGCGCTTTACGAGGGCCCGTGGCCGAAAATGACGGCCACCCAACGCGGCAAGCTGCTTTACAAGCTGGCCGATCTGGTTGCCGCCAACGCGCAGATCCTCGCAGAACTGGAGACGCGCGACACCGGCAAGATCATCCGCGAGACATCGGCGCAGATCGCTTATGTCGCCGAATACTATCGCTACTATGCCGGCATCGCCGACAAGATTGAAGGCGCCTACCTGCCGATCGACAAGCCCGACATGGATGTCTGGCTTCGCCGCGAGCCGATCGGCGTCGTTGCGATGGTCGTGCCGTGGAACAGCCAGCTCTTCCTGTCCGCAGTGAAGATCGGACCGGCGCTCGCGGCCGGCTGCACGATGGTGGTCAAGGCCTCGGAAGACGGGCCGGCGCCGCTTCTCGAATTTGCACGGCTCGTGCACGAGGCGGGATTTCCTGCCGGCGTCGTTAACATCATCACCGGTTTCGGCGCCTCCTGCGGCGCTGCCCTCGGCCGGCACCCGAAGGTCGCCCACGTCGCTTTTACCGGCGGCCCTGAAACCGCCCGGCACGTCGTTCGCAACTCGGCCGAAAACCTCGCCTCCACCTCGCTTGAACTCGGCGGCAAGTCGCCGTTCATCGTCTTTGCCGATGCGGACCTCGAAAGTGCGGCCAATGCCCAGGTCGCAGGCATCTTCGCTGCGACAGGGCAGAGCTGCGTTGCCGGATCGCGCCTCATCGTCGAACGCAGCGTCAAGGATAAATTCGTCGCCCTGCTGCGCGAGAAGGCGGAGGCAATCCGGATCGGCGCGCCGCTCGATATGGCGACCGAAGTCGGCCCGCTTGCCACCAAGCGCCAGCAGGACAATATCGGCGCC
>NZ_VSZV01000320.1:37924-47090 GCF_008919455.1 Rhizobium sp. PEPV16 | reverse complement strand
ACGCCGTCGGAGGGCGAAGACGAGACGGCAAGCGTGCTGCCGCTCGTCAACCAGCTCAGGGCCAAAAACGGCCTGCCGCCGCTTGCCGTCGATCCGGCGGCGAGTACTGCCGCTCTTTTCCAGGCGAAACGCATGGCGAGCGCCGGCAAGATGGCGCATCTCATGGGCATGACCGACAGTTTTGGCGCGCGCGTCAAGGCGAGCGGCGTGCGGTTGCCGGCAGCGGAAAACATCGCGTCGGGCCAGCAGAGCGTCGATACCGTGGTGACGGCCTGGATCAACTCGCCGCATCACCTGGAAAACATGCTTGGACGGTACGGCGGCCTTGGTGTCGCCGTCGCCCATAATACATCTTCCAGGAACCTGCCCTATTGGGCCATGGTGCTTTCCAGCTGAGGTGATTCCGCCTGCAGCAGTTCAAGTGATGCAGCGTCTATTGCGCGTCTGAAACGGCGTGTGGCGCTGCCGCGACGAGGCCGGCATGGACACACGCAGCAATCACAACGCGCTTGCATTCGACGTGACGCACCTGATGGTGCTGTCGATCGCCATTCCGATGACGCTCGGCTTCATGACGACGCCGCTGCTCGGGCTGACGAACACCGCCGTCGTCGGCCGCATGGGCAATGCGGAAGCGCTGGCCGGGCTGGCGATCGGCGCGATGCTCTTCGATCTGATCCTCGGCAGCTTCAACTTCCTGCGCGCCTCGACGACCGGGCTGACGGCGCAGGCCTATGGCCGTCACGACCAGCACGAGCAGCAAGCGGTCTTTTCCCGGGCGATGATTTCGGCGCTCGGCTGCGGACTGGCGCTGCTCTGTTTTTCGCCGCTGCTTATGACGGCGGGGTTGAGGCTGATGGGGGCGGAAGGCGCGATCGCCGAGGCGACCAGCACCTATTTTTCCATCCGCATGCTGGCGGCACCCGCCGCTTTGGCAAATTATGCCATCCTCGGCTTCGTGCTCGGGCGCGGACAGGGCAATATCGGACTGCTGCTGCAGGCGATCATCAACGGCATCAACATCCTGCTTTCCATCTATCTCGGCCTGACGCTCGATTGGGGCGTGGCGGGGGTCGCCTGGGGAACGATGGCCGGCGAAACCGTCGGCGCGCTCGCCGGGCTTGTCATCGTGCTCAACGGCTTCGGCAAGGCAGCGCGGCCGGCATGGTCCGAGGTCTTTTCCCGGCACCGGCTGGCCGAGCTTTTCGCGCTCAACCGCGACATCCTGATCCGCACCTTCGTGCTGATCGGCGCCTTCACCATCATGACGCGGATCGGCACCAGCTTCGGCGCGGTGACGCTTGCCGCCAATGCGGTGGTGATGAATTTCTTCCTACTATCAGGCTATTATCTCGACGGGCTTGCCAATGCCGCCGAACAGATCATCGGCCGGGCGATCGGCGCGCATTACCGGCCGGCCTTCGACCGCGGGCTGAAGCTGACGACCTTGTGGTCCTTCGGACTGGCGGCGCTCGGCTCCGCCGTCTTCTTCCTCGCCGGCCCCTGGCTGATCTCGGTGCTGACGACCTCACCCGATGTGCGGCAGGCGGCCGAAACCTATCTGCCCTGGGCAGCGATCACCGGACTGACCGGCGCGCTCGCCTTCGTGATGGACGGGGTCTTCATCGGCGCCACATGGTCGGCCGACATGCGCAACCGAATGCTGATGTCCTTCGCTGGTTATCTCCTGATGCTCGCGGTCTTCGTGCCGCTCTTCGGCAATCACGGCCTGTGGCTGGCGATGAACGCCTTCCTGCTCTTCCGCGGTTTCTTCCTGGCGATGCTGGTCAGGCGACGGGCCGATCAGACCTTTCGCGCTGCCCAGTAATCCAGCCGGGTGTCGCGCAAGTCGCGGATCGAGGCGGCCTTTTCGCGGTCCAGGAGTTTCGAGAGGCCGCGGACGATATCGCCGGCCAGGCCGGGGCCTTCATAGACCATGCAGGAATAGAGCTGGACGAGATCGGCACCCGCCCTGATCTTCTCCAGCGCGGTTTCGCCCGAGGAGACGCCGCCGACGCCGATGATCGGCAGGGCCGGACCGACGCGCTTGCGCATCCTGGCGAGTACCGCCGTCGACTTTTCGAAAAGCGGCACGCCGGAAAGGCCACCCGCCTCCTTCGCCTGGCGCTGATCCTTAAGGCCGTCGCGCGACAGCGTGGTGTTGGAGACGATCAGACCGTCGAGCGCATGCGACAGCGCCTCGGCAGCGATGTCGTCCATGCCTTCCTCGGTCAGATCGGGGGCGATCTTCAAAAAGACCGGGATCCTCCGGCCGGATGTTCCCGCCATCTCGTCGCGCGCCGCAAGCACTGATGACAGCAGCACCGCAAGGCTTTCGCGCCCCTGCAGGTCGCGCAGGCCCGGCGTGTTCGGCGAGGAGATGTTGGCGGTGAAATAACGCGCGACGGAATAAAAGCGCCGGATGCCGGCGACATAGTCGGCGATGCGGTCCTGGCTGTCCTTGTTGGCGCCGATATTGACACCGATCATGCCACCGCCCCTCAGCGCGGCGAGGCGCCCGAAGGCGGCATCGTGGCCTTCATTGTTGAAGCCGAGACGGTTGATGACGCCCTCATCCTCCACCAGGCGGAAGATGCGCGGGCGCGGATTGCCCGATTGCGGCTTCGGCGTCACCGTGCCGATCTCGGTAAAGCCGAAGCCGAGCTTCAGCAGCGCCTCCGGCACTTCGGCATTCTTGTCGTAGCCGGCGGCCATCCCGAGCGGATTTTCGAAGGTAAGGCCGGCAACGGTCTGGCGCAGGCGCGGATCGGGCGTGATCTGGCAGGCCGGCACGAGGCCGGATTTCAAGGCGGCGATCGACATGCCGTGCGCGGTTTCCGGATCGAACAGGAAGAGACCCTTGCGGGCGAGACGCTTGAAGGGATCGATCATGGCGCGAGCACCGGGAAGATATGGGCGCCGGCTTCGTCGAGCGGCAGCGGCGCCTCCCAGAGCACGGCGGCAAGTGGCAGATCGGCGTAGAGGTGCGGGAAAAGATCGCCGCCGCGCGAGGGCTCGAAGACCAGCTTGTCGGCGAAGCGGCTGCCATCGACGGCAATTAGCAGCAGACCGGACTGGCCGGCAAAATGCAGGGCGGCGGTCTGCTTCACCTGTTTCGCCGTCGAGAAATGGATGAAGCCGTCCTTGAGATCGATGCCGGCGCCATGAAAAGTGCCGGTTTGTCTGGCTTGCTGCCAGAGCGTTTCCGTCACGATCTTGTAAAGGGTCGGTGTCAGGGTCATCATGGCCTCACGATAGGCTGTTTCCTCGGTCACGAGGGCTTTGCCGGAAAGAGGCGGCGATGTCCACGCCTCGGCGCCGAAAAACGGGACAGCTGGAACAGAATTAGAGCATGATGTCGTCCGAAAACCGCGCACACTTTTCGGCATCATGCTCCAGAAAATCCGGAGGATGAGACGATGAAGGCATTCGTTATCACACTTGGCGTTTTTCTGATGCCGTTGGCCGCGGCGGCCGTCGAAGCCGATGCAAGCCGCTTCCAGCTGGAGAAGAGCGGCGACCATTTCGTCCGGCTCGACCGGCAGACCGGAGCCATGTCGATCTGCCAGGACAAGGACGGCGCCCTCGTCTGCCGGATGGCAGCCGACGAGCGGGCGGCCTATGAGGACGAACTCGACCGGCTGGCAAAGCGGGTGACGGCGCTCGAACAAGGCGGTGTCATCCAGCGCGCATTGCCGAGCGATGCCGAGGTCGACCGTTCGATCAGCATCATGGAGCGGATGATGAAGAGTTTCATGGGGATGGTGAAGGAGTTCCAGGCCGAGGAAAACACCAATCCCCTTCCGCAGAAGACCTGATCTGATATAGTCACTATGAGCAAGCCGGTATGCAACGCGGAGGGGCGGAGGCACATGCCGGCATGATCGGGCTCTTGGGAGGGAGTTTTCGATGCAGGAACAGACCATCATCATTGCGGACGATCATCCGCTTTTCCGTGACGCGCTGCGCCAGGCGGTGATCGGCATGGAAGGCCGGCAGTCGATCGTCGAGGCCGGCGATTTCGCCGCCGCGCGCCGGGCAGCCGGCGCCCATGCGGATGCCGACCTGATGCTGCTCGATCTCGCCATGCCCGGAGTCAGCGGCTTTTCCGGCCTGATGGCGCTGCGCTCCGAATTCGCCAGCCTGCCGATCGTCATCGTCTCGGCGACCGACGATGCGACGACGATCCGCCGGGCGCTGGAACTCGGTGCCTCCGGCTTCATATCGAAATCCTCAGGCATCGAGGACATCCGCCGCAGCATCCAGACGGTGCTTGCCGGCGACATCGCCACGCCGGAAAGCTATCGCGACGGGCAGGAGCAGGATCCCGACGTCGCCGACCTGATCCACCGCCTGCATACGCTGACGCCGCAGCAGAGCCGGGTGCTGACCATGCTTGGCGAGGGACTGCTGAACAAGCAGATCGCCTACGAACTCGGCGTCTCCGAGGCGACGATCAAGGCGCATGTCTCGGCGATCCTGTTGAAACTCGACGTCGACAGCCGGACGCAGGCCGTCATCCAGCTCGGCAAGATCAATATGGCGATGGTTGCCTGAGCGATACATTTCCCTTTGGAAACAGGATTTTATTCCTCTTTCATCTTTACTCAGAGGGCACGGTCGATTAATATTCCGCCGGGTTGAAGCGCGGCGTTGAAATCAGCCGCGACGGAATCGCGCGCATGCTGTCACACGACCAGATTTGGGAAGCGCTCGACAGGCTTGCCGAACGGCACGAGCTGACGCCATCCGGACTTGCGCGCCGCGCCGGCCTCGACCCGACCTCCTTCAACAAATCGAAACGGCTTTCTGCCGACGGGCGGCTGCGCTGGCCTTCGACGGAATCGATCGCCAAGGTGCTCGATGCCACAGGGGCAAGCATGGAGGAGCTTCTGGCCTTCATGCGGCCGGATGCCGATCTTTCCAAACAGCCGGCCGGGCAGCAGGAAAGCGCGTTTCCCCAGCAGGGCGGCTCTATTCCGCTGCTCGGCTTCGCCCAGGCGGGAGCAGGCGGTTTCTTCGACGATGGCGGTTTTCCGGCCGGCCAGGGCTGGGACGTGGTGGAATTTCCGGCGGCCCCGGCACAGAAAGCCGGCGTCTATGCGCTGGAGGTGCAGGGCGAGAGCATGATGCCGCTCTACCGCGACGGCGACGTGCTGATCGTCGAGCCGGGGGCACAGGTGCGCCGCAACGACCGCGTCGTCGTGCGCACAAACGAGGGTGAGGTGATGGCCAAGGTGCTGCTGCGCCAGAGCCCGCGGTCGATCGAGCTGATGTCGCTCAATCCCGAACATCCCAACCGCACCCTCGAGCTTTCCGACATCGACTGGATCGCCCGCATCATCTGGGCCAGCCAATAGGAAGATATTCCATGCGCCCTGCCGCCTTCATCACAGGTATCACGGGGATGGCGGTGGTGGCCGGCCTGCTGCTGGCAGGCGAAGCAAGGCTTGGCGGCGGCACGGCCGGTGAAGAGACGGCGTCCGCAGAGGAGACGGTGACGGCAGCGGCGGATGCTGCTCCCAAAGCCGGCGAACGTGCGACGATCTCGGACGACCGTGCCGAAATGATCGCTCGCTCAGTGGAGCCGACGACTCCGCCCTCTCCGGCGCCAGGCGACGGCGAGGCACCCAAACCGGCCGATGTGCCGCAACAAGCGGAGACGCCGGTCGGGGAAACTGCAAGTCCGGCTACGAAAAAGGCGGTGGAGCTGGCGCGGCCGATGGTCGACAATGCCGGCATTCTTTCCTTTGGCGAGCGCCGGCTTCAGATTGCCGGCATCGTGCCGACGCCGACCGACAGGATATGCGGCCCGACGGGCCGGCAATGGCCCTGCGGCATGATGGCAAAGACGGCGCTGCGCCTGCTGTTGCGCAACCGCAGCGTCAGCTGCGATCTCGAGACGGTGGAATGGAAGGAAACCGTAACGACTGCCTGCCGGCTCGGCACAGAGGATCTCGGCTCATGGCTCGCCGAAAACGGCTGGGCGGAAGCAGCAGTGGGTTCGCCGCTTACATCCGCCGCCGAAAAGGCCATGCAGGCGGGAAAAGGCCTCTACGGCGATGATCCGCGCCGCAATTAAACCGGCGGGCGACAGCGGTCGGACAGCCCGGATCGGGCCGATCCCTTGTAATGGCTGTCGCCAATTCCTAATCTCGGCTGACCGAAAAAGGAATCAGAGATGAACAAGCCGCTTTCCGCCCATGATGCGCTGATCTACGTGATGGTGATGGCCTCCGCCGTCGACAGCACGATGAACGACAGGGAGATGACAAGGATCGGCCAACTGATCGGATTCCTGCCCGTTTTTAGGGATTTCGACGACGACAAGCTGATTTCGGTGGCGCGCGACTGCGCCGCGCTGCTGGCCGGGCCGGAAGGCCTCGACGTCGTCCTCGAAACCGTGCGCGACACCCTTCCCGCAAAGCTCTACGACACCGCCTATGCGCTGGCCGTCGAGGTGGCCTCCGCCGATCTCTCGGTCAAGGCGGAGGAGTTGCGCCTGCTCAGCCTGCTGCGTGACCGCCTCAGCCTCGACAAGCTCACCTGCGCGGCGATCGAGCGCAGTGCGATTGCCCGCTTCCGCAAGGGCTGAGGGCGAGCAATTTGGACTGCGGCTTCAATAAAGCCCGTAGGGGAAATACCGCAGATAAATTTCCTGGAGGCGGCCGTTGCGCGACAGCGTGGCGAGCGCGTGGTCGATGGCTGACGTCAGCACGCTGTCCTTCTGCCGCAGCATGATCGTCATGCCCTCGCCGAGGAAATGCTCGGAGAGATAGGGGCCGTCGAACAGCGCGCAGCATTTGGCAGAGGCCGGCGAAGAGACCCAGAAGGAAAGCTGCAGCGCATCGGCAAAGGCGGCATCGACCTTGCGGTCCTTGAGCGCCGCAAGCAGGGCGTCCTTCGTATCGAACGGCTCCGCCTTGAGCGTGGGGAAAAAGGCGGCCAGCATCGCCTCATGCACCGTCCCCCTGACGACGCCGACCGGATGGCTGGAAAGCGCGGCAGCGGTCTTTCCGTCGAGCGGCACGGTGAGATTGCGCACGAAGCGCGCCGGCAGCATCAGATAAGGTCTGGAGAAGACGAATTGCCGGCGCAGCTCCGGGGTCACGGCAAGACCGGCGATGATGGCATCGCCCTGTGAGGCGGCGAGCGCATCCCTAAGGTCGGCAAAGGGGAGCGCCTGGATCTGGCACTTGTCTGAGATCTCCAACTCGCTGCAGATTTCGCGGGCGAGGTCGACATTGAAACCGGAAAGCTTGCCGTTCTGATCGCTGAAATTGAAGGGCGGGAAATCGACCGACGTCAGGAAGCGCAGGCGCACCAGAGAGGAGAGATCGGGCCTCGCAAGACGTTCGCGCGCATCGAAGAGCAGCGGCAGCGAAGGTGCAGCCTGCTGGGCCGACGCGGCAAAACTTGAAAGCAGCGCGCCGAAAAACAGGCCGAGCGTGAAAAAACCCTTCAGAGTCAGGGATGCCAGCTTGGATTGCATCATCGTGATCGTGGTCTCTGGGTTAAGCGCGAAGCGTGCGGCGTCGGCAAGATGTATCAGAGTCACGCGTGGCGGGGAATATGAATGCCGGCGCTCCGAGACTTGATCCTCGGTGCCTCTCATACGCGCTAGGTTAAAGTGCAACCTCTCAGCCCCTAAAAATCATAGCCAACCGCCGCCTCGTGTTAGCGCGGAATTAAAGAATATCGCCTCTTATTTGTTGCGACGACATCGGACCCCGCCAGCCGATCGCATGATGCAAGCGTCAGCCCAAACGTAATCCCTAAACCGCGATATTGAAGCAGCGCTTTTTCTGCAGCAATTGATTTCAAAAGCACCGGGCGCGCGAGCACGCCCCGTCAATCGGGTGACATTTCCATGCTGAAACATCTGAAAATCCGCACAAAAATCATATCGGTCGTAGCGCTGCTCGGGCTGATCACGATGGCCGGGTTGATCTACGTCATTTCCGAGTTCCGCCGTGCGGACGCCGCCTACAGCGCCTTCATCGATCATGAGGCGCAGGCCTCGATGCTGAGCGCGCGCGCCAGCGCATCGGCAGTGGCCTCGGTGCTGCAGGTAAGCCTGCTTGCCGACATGAAGCCCGATACGCCCGAATTCCAGAAGGCGCTCGCCACACCGAGCAAGCTGCCACAGGCGCGTGACCGCATGATGCAGGCGCTGGCGCTGGTGCCCAGCCGCAAGCCGGCGATCGATGAAATCCAGGCGGGCATCGATGAGATCGAAACGCTTGCGAACAAGATCATCGAACAGAGCAAAGCCAAGGACGGCGCCGGCGCTCAGACGAATGTTGCCCTGATCAATGCCAAGCTCGATGCACTGACGCCGAAGATGATCGCCAACAATGATGCGATGATGGCGATGCTCAACGATGGCGGCGACGCGCTCTCGGCTTCCGTCAACGAACGAATCGTCTTCTGTCTCGTTCTGATCGGCATCGCCGTTCTCGCTGCCGTCGGCTTCAGCGTGGTCGTGGCCCAGATAGGCATCGCCGGCCCGATGATGCAGCTGCGCCAGCGCATGACGCGGCTTGCCGAGGGCGATACGACAAGCGATGTCAGCGGCCTCGACCGCGGCGACGAAGTCGGCCAGATGGCAAAGGCCGTTTCGGTCTTCCGCGACAACGCGATCGAGCGCGCCCGGATCGAAGCGCGTGCCGAAGCAGACCGCGACGTCAGCGACAGCGAGCGCCGCGACCGTGAGGCGCAGAAGGCCCGCGAAGCATCCGAACTCGATCGCGCCGTCACCGCACTCGGCGACGGCCTGCGTCGCCTTGCCGCCGGCGATCTCGCCTCGCATATTGCCGAGCCCTTCGTCGCGCATCTCGATGCGCTGCGTGAGGATTTCAACAACTCGGTCGAGAAGCTCAACGAAACCATGCATACGGTCGGCGCCAATGCCCGGGCGATCGGCGCAGGCGCCAACGAGATTCGTTCCTCCGCGGACCAGCTTTCCCAGCGGACGGAACAGCAATCGGCCTCCGTCGAAGAAACGGCAGCAGCGCTGGAGGAGATCACCACGACAGTGCGCGACGCCGCCAAGCGCGCCGAGGAGGCGAGCCAGCTCGTTGCCCGTACCCGCCTCGGCGCCGAAAAATCCGGCGAGGTCGTCCGCAAGGCCGTCTCCGCCATGCAGCAGATCGAGAAGTCCTCG
>NZ_VSZV01000320.1:0-37914 GCF_008919455.1 Rhizobium sp. PEPV16 | reverse complement strand
TCATCGGCGTCATCGACGACATCGCCTTCCAGACCAATCTTTTGGCCTTGAATGCAGGCGTTGAAGCCGCCCGCGCCGGCGATGCCGGCAAGGGCTTTGCCGTCGTCGCGCAAGAAGTGCGCGAACTCGCCCAGCGCTCGGCGAAGGCCGCCAAGGAGATCAAGGCGCTGATCAGCACTTCCGGCTCGCATGTGCAGACCGGCGTCTCGCTGGTCGGCGAAACCGGCAAGGCGCTCGACGCGATCGTCCAGGAGGTGCAGGAGATCAACCAGCACGTCCACGCAATCGCCGAAGCCTCCCGCGAACAGTCGATCGGCCTGCAGGAGATCAACACCGCCGTCAACACCATGGACCAGGGCACGCAGCAGAATGCGGCGATGGTCGAGGAATCCACCGCCGCCAGCCACAACCTGGCGACGGAAGCGGCAGCGCTCAACAACCTGCTCGGCCAATTCAGGCTGACCGGCACCGGCGGCTTCACCACGAGTGCGCCAATCGCCACGGCACCACGCGCTGCCGCCCGCCCGGCAGCCAGGGCAGCTCCGGTCCGCGTCGCCCGCGACGGCATTGCCCGCCCGGCCGCCTCGCCGGCCCGCGCTCTCGGCCAGAAGATCGCCAACGCCTTCGGCGCCGGCAGCAGCACATCGCCGAGCCAGGATCCCGACTGGACGGAATTCTGAGCCGACCTCGGCACGAGGCACGGCTGCCCGGTTCGCGCCGATGGCTGCCCCTCACCCTAACCCTCTCCCCGTTCTGACGGGGCGAGGGGACCTGCCCCGCGAGAGTTTTGTGGGGAACCGAGAGGGTGCGGCATATCCCCTTCGCCCCGCTTGCGGGGAGAAGGTGGCGGCAGCCGGATGAGG
Organism: Rhizobium sp. PEPV16; assembly: GCF_008919455.1. Lineage (NCBI taxonomy): Bacteria > Pseudomonadati > Pseudomonadota > Alphaproteobacteria > Hyphomicrobiales > Rhizobiaceae > Rhizobium > Rhizobium sp. PEPV16. The sequence goes on along the minus strand of NZ_VSZV01000320.1, from coordinate 37,051 downwards.
GGCGGACGGCGGCGGCCGGCCTTTGCTTTTGGGCATCGTCTAACCCGGCCGCCAGCCGATCTCGACGAGGATGTTTCCGGGCGCCGTGCAATAAAACAGCCAGCCGCCACGCATGGCGGCCGGCGGACCGGACAGATCAGCACCGGCAGCCACAAGCCCGCCATGGACCGCATCGACCTCCGCCCTTTCGGGCAGGATGAAGCCGACATGATAGGTCTGGCGGCCCATCTCCACCTGATCGGCGGTGCCGAATTTTGCGATTGCGTGGCTGAGGACGATTTCGAGGCCGGTATCGTCTTCGAGGATCGCGAGGCCGTTTTGACCGCGCATATCCTTAAGTCTCAGGCCAAAATGGCGGATGAAGAAATCCGCCGTGGCAGCAATATCGGGAACGTGGAAATCGAGATGGTTCAAGTGCATGACAGTCTCCGTTCGAAAAAATCCCGGGACTGCCTATTTGCCGTCTCCGCACGCCGCCGGGATCCCGCATGTTCATGCGGATCACGTCGCGGGTTCTCGTGCCATGGCACGGAGCAGAGCTTCGCCAGAGCGCTTGACGCTCCAACGGAAGGGATCGGGCTTACCTCAACCGATCCTGCCTTTTTCGACGATGCCGATCTAGCAGACGACGCCGATTTCGGCAATGGATGCGTCATCGCGGCTGGAGGATCCGGATTTTCACCCTAATATCAACAGGTGGATGTCGCGTCCCGCCGGCCACTCGATCACGGCGCCCCCGGCGACGCTTCCCGAAGGATTGAAGCGCGGCATGGGCATTCGTGTCGTGAACTCTATCCGGTGAGGCGTAGAGTGATATTATTCAGGCATTGGAGGGATGGACATGAAACCTGCAATCATCGGCCTCATCGGCACGCTCGTTCTCGCGGGATGCAGCACCGTCAGCTACGACGGACCGGGCCTCGAACCCATCCCCGGCAGCATCACCTATAGTGGCCAGCCGCGCACCAAACTCACCAAATCACCCCCCGGCTCCGCCTTCCCGCACGAATTCATCGACCAGTACGGCCGGCAGGTGGAGGAAACGTATATCATCCAGCCCGACCGCAGCCTGATTATCGCGCATCGGCAATATAAGCCGATCCGGTTCTTCGGGGATTAGCTTGGTCGGCGTGGTCTGCGGGATGGAGCGGGTGAAGGGAAATATTCCCTCAATTGCGAACGGAGGTCCATGGGTGTGGATCAAGTCCGCTGTGTCTTCGGCAAGCGCGTCGATCGCCGCTTAACGGACTTCGAGTCTGGATTTCAGCCCGAGCCGGATCAACCCGTCAGGGCCAGCCAATCACCGATCGTTTTTCCGGAACGCCGCGTGGAGTGGAGGGCCGGAGCCGGCCGCTGTTGGGTTGCCATCGTCCTTCGGATTTCACGCGGGCTCAGCCCGAATTCGTGGATGAAGGCGCGCGTAAAATTGGCGGCGACCTCGAAGCCGGCGGCTTCTGCGATTTCTGAAATCGGCCTGTGGTCGGCCGAATTGCTGAGATCCGCATAGGCCTGCAGCAATCGCCGCTTGCGAATATAATTGAGCACGCCTCCACTCGCCTCAAACAGCTGGTAAAGCCGAGTACGCGAAATCCCCAACGCGCGGCACATCACGTCCGGTGTCAAGTTTTCCGAATGGAGATTGACGTGAATGTAGCGGTGCGCCCGCTCCATCAGTCCCATGTTGGCCTGGTTTTGACCGGTATCAGTCCTTGTGGACGATGCGGCGCCCGCAACGACCATATCGCCGATGGTTTGGATGATCCGGGGCACTTCCTCTATCGTCAGATTCCCGAGGTTCGTTTCGAGGCCCGTGAGATAGCCCGTGAGCAACTCGGCGTGGCTGCCCGAAAGAACCGTGTTGCCGGCGCTCTGGAGAAGGCTCGCATCGCGAGCCAGCATCTCATACGGCAGGAACACGAGCAAAGCTTCGGTATCGGTCGTCCGTCCGCGATAGGGGCTGCCGAGAGACATGAAAAATATCTCGCCGGCAGCGGTCTCGGTGACACGACGGTTGACCTCGGTCCAGGCCTGGCCGCTGCGCTGCAGGCCCACGTTCCAATGGTCGATGGGGCTCGATCGAAGCATGGCCTGATCGCGGATATATCTGTGGGCATGCGCGCGCTGCTGGACGATGAGGATATCGCCGAGCTGCCAGCCGATCTGCTCCGCGAGGAACCCGTCTTCCGGTGATTTTCCCTCCGGCAGATGAACATCCACGAGCGGCGCCATATGTGCCCGCCAGGCCTGGAATTGTTCTGTCGGTGGCAGGTCCTGCGTCGAGAATCGCAGCGGCTCGAGTGCAGGGGAGGCATGGGGTGGGCGTTCCTTGCGCATGGCCGGTTCACGCGGCCAGCGCCGCCTCTCCACATGCGCCGGCCGTTCCTGTTCCGCGGCAGGATCATCGTCGGATTCAGACCCTGTAGCCATCCAATTCCTCCAGCGCATAACCCGACCCGAGCCATGGAAATTGAGAAAAGCAATTGTTTTTGCGGCTGAAATCTCCGCAGAACTCCGTCTGAAAAAGCGGAAGTGCCCGAAGAGTCTCCTCCATAAGTTGTTTATCATATTCCTTTTCGCTCTGAAATGTACGGAGCGATAATTTCCAGGACGTGGGGATAACGACAATTGTCTTTCTTAGCTGTATCTAAATAAGCATCGGTTCATTCCAAAAGAAAAACCGGACGAATAAAATATTCGCATGATCGAACGACTTGGTTTCGCGATATGTCGAAGTAAATATCGAATATCCCATAGCAAACTCTGAAAACACGGGAGGTAGTCGTGAACTATCTTGGCAGGATTCGTGCGCGCTCTGTAAAAGCTTCGGCTCGTGATGCAAATTGTCTATCCGGAATACACCACGCTCCCAAGAGAGTTCTTGTCACCGGCGGTGCAGGTTTCCTCGGATCCCATCTCTGCGAGACGCTTTTGGCCGCCGGACACCAGGTGATCTGCCTCGACAATTTTTCCACCGGCATGCGGCGCAATATCACCCATCTGAAGCGAGTCGATCGCTTCAATGTCATCGCCCACGATATCGTCCACCCGCTCGATCTGGAAGTCGACGAGATCTACAACCTCGCCTGCCCGGCATCGCCCCCGCATTATCAGGCCGATCCGATCCATACGACAAAGACCTGCGTGCTGGGCTCCCTCAACCTTCTGGAGCTGGCCGCGCGCACCGGCGCACGCATCCTTCAGGCATCCACCTCCGAAGTCTACGGCGACCCGAACGTCCATCCGCAGGTCGAAAGCTACTGGGGCAACGTCAATTCGTTCGGGCCGCGCTCCTGCTATGACGAGGGCAAGCGGTGCGCCGAGACGCTGTTCTTCGACTTCCACAACACGCACGGCGTCGAGATCAAGATCATCCGCATCTTCAACACCTACGGCCCGCGGATGCGTCCGGACGACGGCCGCGTCGTCTCGAATTTCATCGTTCAGGCTCTGACGGGGCAAGACATCACGATATATGGCGACGGTTCGCAGACCCGCTCGTTCTGTTTCGTCGATGATCTCATCGGCGGCATGGTCCGCATGATGGCCTCACCGTCGTCGCTGACAGGGCCTGTCAATCTCGGCAATCCGGGCGAATTCACGATCCGGGAGCTGGCCGAGCAGGTGATCGGATTGACCGGTTCCCGGTCGCAAATCATCCATCGCGCTTTGCCGGTTGACGATCCCCGTCAGCGTCGCCCCGATATTTCGCTTGCCATGCAGGAACTCGACTGGCGGCCGAAGATCGACTTGTCGAGCGGCCTGCGTCAGACGATCGACTATTTCGATGGCCTTCTCACCCGTCCGGCACGCGAACTGGAGGCGGTCTGATGGATGCGGCCCGGGTCCTGGTCACGGGCGGTGCCGGCTATATCGGTAGCCAGACCGCCAAGCTCCTCCGCTCGGAGGGGATCGAGCCTGTCGTCTACGACAATCTCACGACCGGCAACCGTTCGTCCGTGCGCTGGGGCCCTTTCGTCGAAGGTGACGTCCTCGACACGTCATGCCTGATCGAGGTCATCGAGAAATATGCTCCCGATGCCGTCATCCACTTTGCCGCCTCGGCCTATGTCGGCGAGTCCGTGGAAAACCCGGCGAAATATTACAATAACAATGTCTGCGGTGCACTGTCGCTTATCGATGCCTGCCGGCAGACGGGGCTTCAAAACGTCATCTTCTCATCGAGCTGCGCCGTCTACGGCGTCCCTTCCGTGCTGCCGATCGATGAGACGTTGCCGACGGTTCCGATCAATCCCTACGGCAAGACCAAGCTGATCTTCGAGCATATGCTCGCCGATTATGCGGCGGCCTACGGCCTGCGGTATGTTGCCCTGCGTTACTTCAATGCCTGTGGAGCCGATCCGGACGGCGAGCTTGGCGAATGGCACGTTCCGGAAACCCATCTCATTCCGCGGGCGCTGCTGGCCGCGGCCGGCCGGATTCCGCACCTGGAGATATTCGGCGATGATTACGATACCCCTGACGGGACCTGCATAAGGGACTATATTCACGTCGCAGATCTCGCGCGTGCCCATGTTCAGGCCTTCACCCATCTCGCCAAAGGCGGAGCAAACCTCGCTGTCAACCTCGGCACGGGGCGGGGTTATTCCATCAGGGACGTCCTGCGCGTGATCCAGGAAACGACCGGGCGCGAAGTCCCGGTCGTCATCCATCCACGCCGGCCGGGCGATCCGCCCAGCCTCTACGCCGACGCCAGCCTGGCCCGCGAGACGCTCTGCTTCCAGCCTCGATATTCCGACCTCGAAACCATCGTGCGGACGGCGGCTCCGTTCTTCGGACTGGAGGCGCGCGCGTGACCCAACTTGCGATTACCCAAGCGACGCATGCTCCGGAACCCTCCCACGAGCCGCTTCTTGTCCCGGTTCTGACCGGACATCGGCGGACCGAATATCTGTTCTCGGCGGCCGTATGGGCCTGCGCCTTCGCCTATTTCTGGATCTGGTGGCTGGAGCCGCGCCATCACGTCGATGCTTTCGGCACGATTACGGTGAGCCTCGTTCTTGCCTGGGTTACCGCTCTGCCGGCCTATTTCATCGTCGTCTTCTATCGGGCGGCAAGACCGAACGGTCCCTTGCGCCTGCCGGCGGGCAGTCGAGTGGCCATGGTCGTGACCAAGGCGCCGGCGGAACCCTTCTCGGTCGTCCGTGAAACCCTGCTGGCAATGCTTGCCCAGGAGGTGGAACACGACACCTGGCTTGCCGACGAAGACCCTTCCCCCGAGACTCTCGACTGGTGCTCCAAGCACGGGGTCTTCGTCTCGACCCGCAAGGGGCGATCCGATTATCATCGGACGTCGTGGCCCCGACGCACGCGGTGCAAGGAAGGCAACCTCACCTTCTTCTACGACCACTACGGCTACAGCCGCTACGATTTCGTGGCGCAACTCGATGCGGATCATGTGCCCGCGCCCGACTATCTCTTTCACATGCTGCGTCCGTTCGCCGATCCAAAGGTCGGCTATGTCTCGGCCCCCAGCATTTGCGACAAGAACGCTTCCGAAAGCTGGTCGGCACGTGGAAGGCTCTATGCCGAGGCCAGCATGCATGGCTCTCTCCAAGCCGGTTATAATGGCGGCCTGGCGCCGATGTGCATAGGGTCGCATTACGCGGTACGTACCGTCGCCCTCAAACAGATCGGCGGCCTCGGTCCGGAGTTGGCTGAAGACCATTCGACGACATTGATGATGAATGCCGGCGGCTGGCGGGGTGTGCATGCGCTGGATGCCATCGCCCATGGTGACGGCCCCAGAACCTTCAGCGATCTCGTGACGCAGGAATTCCAGTGGTCGCGCAGCCTGGTCATGGTGCTGTTGCGGTACTCGCCGAGCCTCGTCGGCCGGCTCCCGGCCCGGCTCAAGTTCCAGTTCCTCTTTTCGCAACTCTGGTATCCGCTTTTTGCGTTCTTTATGTTGCTGATGTTTGCGTTGCCGATCATCGCGCTCGTGCGCGGCCAGAATTTCGTGACGGTGACCTATCCCGATTTCCTGGCGCATTTCGCACCGCTTTCTATCGCTCTCGTGGTGATGGCTTATCGCTGGCGCGCCAGTAGCTCGTTCCGCCCCTACGACGCCAAGATCCTGAGCTGGGAATGCATGCTCTTTCTCTTCGCCCGCTGGCCCTGGGCGCTCGCCGGCACGCTGGCTGCGGTGCACGATTGTGTAACAGGCTCCTTCGTCGATTTCCGCGTCACGCCGAAAGGCCGGTCCGAAGTCGATCTGCTGCCGGTGCGTGTCCTGGCGCCCTACGCTGTGCTGGCGCTCATGGCGGTATTGCCTGCCCTGGCAATCGGCGATGCCGGCGCCTCCAAGGGTGGTTACTTCTTTACCATCCTGAACGCGGCAATCTACTGCGCGCTGCTGTTGGTCATCGTCGGGCGTCATTCGAAGGAAAATACTGTTGCGGCGGCCCCGCGTTTCTACCGTCCGGCGATGGCGACCGTGCTTCTTGCGCTTGTCGCGTTGCCGGGGGCTGCAACCGTCATGCGCGGAAAGGATGCGACCGAGGCACTCGCCTGGGGCAGCGGCCGCCTTCAGCTGTTCGAAGAGCGCTACGCCGCCTCCGGTGCAGGCCGGGGCGGGACCGCCCTGCGCACGATCTTCTTCAAACCACGATGGATTTCCGATCCGGAGGAAATCCAACTGAGAACGGATGCCGCTCACCCGGATGTGCGGCCGAGCGTGGAGGAAATACACAATGCATAGCCCATCCAAAATAGCCCTGTTGTCGTTAACCGGCCTGTTGCTGTCGGGAGTCGCGGTCCTGCCGACCGCTCTGGGCAGCGTTGCCGAAGGGCAGCCGCTAGCAATGACGACATCGTCCATTGCGCCGCCGACCAAAATGCCGGTCGTCACGAAGGAGTCGATCACGTTCGGCGCCTATGATCCGCACGGAGATTTAGGCGCTTCGCCCAATTCGAAGATCGAACACCTCTTCCTGCCCTGGGAAGATGTCGATCTGCGCACGCTCGCCCTCGCCGACGATTATGCGCAAGCGCGTGGCCGCACCCTGTTGATTTCGGTCGAGCCCTGGACCTGGTCGACCGGTTCGCGCCAAACCTCGCAGGAACTGCTGCACAGCATCCTGGACGGTTCGCGCGATGCGAACATGGCCGCCGTCTGCTCGACTGCTGCCAAGCTGAAAAGTCCGATCATCATTCGCTGGGGACAGGAAATGGACGAAACCGACGGCCAGTTCTCCTGGTCGCATTGGCAAGGCGACGATTATGCCAAGGCCTATCGCCGGATGGTGGAGGTCTGCAAGGTCCACCTGAAGACGGCCAGGTACATGTGGTCACCGAAGGGCAATGAGGGGCTTCAAGCCTTTTATCCCGGCAACGATGTCGTCGATCTCATCGGGCTCTCGGTCTTTGGCCTGGAGCAATACGACAGGGACAAGACTGGCCGTGACCAGACGTTTGCCGAGCACCTTGCGCCCGGATACGCCCGTGTCGCTGGTTACGGCAAGCCCATCATGGTTGCCGAACTCGGCTACGAAGGCGGCGATTCCTTCGTGCGAAATTGGGCTGAGAGTGTAACGAAACGCTATCCCCAGTTCCCGGCGCTCAGCGCCGTTATCTACTTCAACGACCGCGAAGTCTATCCGTGGCCGGACGGCTATGGCCGCCCCGACTGGCGGGTCGTCCGCGCAAGCATCAATTGAACAAGAAGGAACCTGAACATGTCCATGCTTCAAAAAATGTTCCTGGCCGTGGCCCTGACCAGCGGTATCGCCACGGTCGCGTCCGCTGCCGGAACCAATGAGCCTGCGGGGATCGAGACCGCAAAGCCGATGAGCAGCGCGGAAATCTATCGGCTCTACAACCAGAATTCCTGGATGTGGAAAGCCGGCGCCGGCTACTTCTCCGCAAAGGCGCGTCGCTTTACCGCCTGGTCGCGGGAAAATGGCTCGCCATCCTTCGGCACGGGCCGCTGGTTCATCACGGAGTCGGGGAAACTCTGCTTCAACGCCGACTGGCACGCCAAGACCGGAACGGCGACAGCAATCACCTGCTTCAGCCACCGCAAGAAGGGCGGCCTGATCTATCAGAAACGCGAACCGGACGGTGAATGGTACGTTTTCAAGAGCGCACCGGCACAAGCTACCGACGAATTCGCAAAGCTTCGCCGCGGCGACTACGTGAGTTCTCAATTGGGGGGAATTGAGATGAGCGTCAGTAAGACCAGATAAAGGCGAAGCTAGGGGTTGCGCGCGGGCGAGGCGCCATCTGTCTCCTTGTAGGAGCCGATGCCTGCGCGCAACCCTTTTCATAAAAGATCACGAAGCCCCTTCAAAAGGCGGCGAACGGCCTGAGGGCAGCTGGAGCGGGTGAAGGGAATCGAACCCTCGTATTCAGCTTGGGAAGCTGCTGCTCTACCATTGAGCTACACCCGCGATGAAGCGAGATTTCCAACAGATGGGGACCGCTGTCAAGTCGCGGCCGCCGGGAAGCCTCAGATGCGGAAATGCTTCGAGAGTTTGAGACCCTGGGCCTGGTAGTTGGAGCCGAGGCCGGAGCCGTAGAGGCTGGCGGGCTTTTCCTGCATGTGTTCGTAGACGAGGCGGCCGACGATCTGGCCGTCTTCAAGGATGAAGGGCACCTCGTGGCTGCGCACTTCGAGCACGGCGCGGCTGCCGCGCCCGCCGGCAGGCGCATGGCCGAAGCCCGGATCGAAGAAGCCGGCATAATGGACGCGGAATTCGCCGACCAGCGGATCGAAGGGGGTCATCTCGGCGGCATAATCCGGCGGCACGTGCACGGCCTCGCGCGAGACGAGGATATAGAACTCATCGGGATCGAGGATCAGCTCGTTGCGGCCGCGGCTGTGGAGCGGTTCCCAGAAATCGAAGAGGTCGTGCTCGGCCTTCTTGTCGACGTCGACGACGGCAGTGTGGTGTTTGCCGCGATAGCCGATCAGGCCGTCCTTGTCTCCGGCAAGGTCGATCGACAGCGCGATGCCGCCGCCGGAAACATTCGGCAGCTTGCTGGCGACCAGCGTCTCGCTCTCGTGCAGCTTCAAAAGTTCCGGCTCGCCGAGCAGCGCCTGGCCGACGCGGAAACGGATCTGCGACAGGCGCGAGCCGCGGCGCACGACGATCGGGAAGGTGCGCGGGCTGATTTCGAGATAGAGCGGTCCGGAATAGCCTGATGGAATCTTGTCGAATTCCTGGGCGTAATCGGTAATGACGCGGGTGAAAATATCGAGGCGCCCGGTCGAGCTCTTCGGGTTGGCCGAGGCCGACATGTCGACCGGCAGCGCTAAGCTCTCCATCAGCGGCACGATATAGACGCAGCCGGTTTCGAGCACCGCCCCCTCGGAGAGGTCGATCACGTGCAGGCTCAGCCGGTCGAGCTTGTCGGACACCAGATGCGAGGGGCCGGGCATGAAGCTGGCGCGCACGCGAAAGGCCTTGGCGCCCAAGCGCAGATCGAGGCTTGCCGGCTGGATCTGGTCGCGGTCCAGCTCCCGTTCGGAGATCAGACGCCCCGTTTCGAACAGCGCGGAGATCGCGCGATCCGCCAGAATTCCCGTTTCGCGAGCCATCATGCCTCATCCATCATTTGCCGCCGACAAAACCAAACTCGGGGAATTGACGCAAGCAGCTAACAGCAGTATTGCAGAATTATCCCGTGGTGATTTGGCCGGTCGGCTTGCAGCCACGTTAAACAAGTGGCTAAAAAGACCGGGTTGAAACCGGTCTGCTTTTGCGACCGGTTTTTTTGTTATGTGAAGGTGATGGCATGAGCAAGACCTGGCGCCCGGCAACCCAACTCGTTCACGGTGGCACGCTGCGTTCGCAATATGGCGAGACGTCCGAGGCAATCTATCTCACCCAAGGCTTCGTCTACGAGACGTCGGAGGCGGCCGAAGCCCGCTTCAAAGGCGAGACGGAGGGCTTCATCTACGCCCGCTACGGCAGCCCCACCAACGACATGTTCGAAAAGCGCATGTGTATGCTCGAAGGCGCTGAAGACGCCCGCGCCACCGCTTCCGGCATGGCCGCCGTCACCGCGGCGATCCTCTGCCAGCTGAAATCAGGCGACCATATCGTCGCGGCGCGTGCCCTGTTCGGCTCCTGCCGCTGGGTCGTCGAGACGCTGGCGCCGAAATACGGCATCGACTGCACGCTGATCGACGGCCGGGATCTGGCGAACTGGGAAAAGGCGATCACGCCGAAGACCAAGGTGTTCTTCCTGGAAAGCCCGACCAACCCCACGCTCGAAGTGATCGATATCGCAGGCGTCGCCAAGCTCGCCAACCAGATCGGCGCCAAGGTCGTCGTCGACAATGTTTTCGCCACACCGCTCTTCCAGAAGCCGTTGGAGCTCGGCGCCCATATCGTCGTCTATTCCGCCACCAAGCATATTGACGGACAGGGCCGCTGCCTCGGCGGCGTCGTGCTTTCGGACAAGGAATGGATCGACGAGAACCTGCACGACTATTTCCGCCATACCGGGCCGGCGATGTCGCCGTTCAACGCCTGGACTTTGCTGAAGGGCATTGAGACGCTGCCGCTGCGCGTGCGCCAGCAGACGGAGAATGCGGCAAAGATCGCCGATTTCCTGGCCGAGCAAGGCAAGATCGCCAAGGTGATCTATCCCGGCCGCAAGGACCATCCGCAGGCCGATATCATCGCCAAGCAGATGACCGGCGGCTCGACGCTGGTCGCCTTCGAGCTGAAGGGCGGCAAGGATGCGGCCTTCGCGCTGCAGAACGCGCTCGAGATCATCAAGATCTCCAACAATCTCGGCGACAGCAAGAGCCTGATCACCCATCCGGCAACGACGACGCACAAGAACCTGACCGAAGAGGCGCGCGCCGAACTCGGCATTTCTCCGGGCACGGTCCGCCTTTCGGCCGGCATCGAGGATACAGACGACCTGATCGAGGATTTCGCGCGGGCGCTTGCCAAGGTTTCGGCCTGATCGACAGCCAGAGCGGCCGGACCCCACCCGGGTTCGGCCGGATCTCACCAAGGTGAGGCCGTGCCGGACCTCACTGGGTGAGGCCGGATCTCACCAAGGTGAGACCGGGGGAACAAGTTCGCTCGCCGCGGCGTTCCGAAACCGAATTAACACTGACAATTAGGCTTAACGATCGAAAAGCCTTCGGATCACAGCCATTTCAGCGATGATAATTGTTCCGTTTCTTGACGGGCAGGGCCTCTTATAAGATACGGGTAACATATCTTGACTAAGGTGCAAGGCATGTATCGCGCCCTCACAAGAGAGATCGAAGTAGTCGTCGAGCCGTTCTATCTGGAGGAGCAATCCGATCCGGAAGACGATCGCTATGTCTGGGGTTACCGGATTGTCATCAGCAACAATTCCAACATAGCCGTTCGGCTGGTCAATCGTTACTGGAACATCACCGACCAGAACGGCCAGGTGGACGAGGTGACCGGCCCCGGCGTCGTCGGCGAGCAGCCGCGGCTCAGCCCCGGCGACACCTACGAATATTCCTCCGGCTGCCCGCTCGACACGCCCTCAGGGCTGATGTTCGGCCATTACCAGATGGAAACGGACGATGGCGAGATGTTCGATGTCGACATCCCCGCCTTCTCGCTGGATTCGCCTGGGCTGCTGCGCGTGCTCAATTGAGAGCGTAGGTTCGCGGTCGTTTCGTCAGTGCAAGCACGGCGCGTGGATCCGGCCGGCTGCAGCCATCCAGTCAGTACCAACATGGACGCCGTACCCTCGGTCGTAGATCCTCGGGCTTGCCCAGTCGTCAATCTACTAAAGGTCAAAAGGATCCGAGGCCTGGGTGCCTGGCTTTGCTTCGAACGGATCTTTTGATTGTGGCGGCGCCGGATGTTTTGCGACCGCATCGTTTACCGCCTTTTGGCAGGCGAGCAACTCATCCGCTGCACTGGCGGAATCTTTCAAACCGAGAGCCACAATCTGCTTTCCTCCAAAGCTGGCGCGGAAACTCAGTTTACCAGCGAACTCCTCAATCAAGTCGGGATCCTCGAAATCAATCCATAATGATTTGAGGCCATCGAGATCCAGACCTCTCGCATCAGCCGTCCGTTTAGACTGGTCGAACGAGAGTTCGATGGGATAATGCTTACCTTTCTCCAAGGATTTCCAGTTTGGGTTTCCGAGCAGAATGTAAAGAGGGTTGTCCTTTTTGCGGAAATTGAAGCCAAGACGAAAAATGGTGTCGTCATCAAAGGAAGTCAGAACAAAACAGCCATTGTCTAAAGTCGGGTCGACAGCCACGCTCCAGCCCCCGACCTCTTTCCATGGGACTGTCTGGTCATCAGCCAAGCTCACTGGTGGCATCGCAGCTATGAGCGCGAGTACAAAAAACAAAAGTCGCATCAACGCCCCATCCGCTTTCTTAGGCCAGAACCAATGAAACAGAATAGGTGCACAGTGACTACGCGAAGTCGAGTCACCGTGCTGCATCATCGCTAATCTTTTATTGTTCGCTGTGCGTGTCCTTAACCGCGCCTATTCCGCCGGCTGAAGCTCGGCCGGCTCGAAGCGGTAGGTGGTCGAGCAGAATTCGCAGGTCACGGCGATTTCGCCATCTTCCTGGCTGGCCTCGATCTCCTCGGCCGAAAAGCCCTTGAGCACGCCCTTGATCTTGTCCCGCGAGCAGCTGCAGCGGTCGAAAACCGCGCGCGGTTCGTAGACGCGCACGCCGCGCTCGTGGAACAGGCGGAACAGCAGCCGCTCGGTGCCGACCAGCGGATCGGTGAGTTCGTCGGCGTCGATGGTCTCGACCAGCGAACGCGCTTCGAGCCAGGCATCGTCCTCGCCGTGCGGGCGGCTGCCGGTGTCGCCGTCGCCGCCGTGGAGATCCGGCTGGCGCATGCGCTCCGGCGCTTCCGGAAGGAACTGGGCGACGAGGCCGCCTGCCCGCCAGCGATGGCGCGGCTTGCCGGCATCGTCACGGTCGAAGAGTTCGGCCGCGGCAAGACGGACGCGCGTCGGGATCTGCTCCGACTGGCGGAAATAGACGCCGGCAATATCTTCCAGCGTGGTGCCGTCGAGCGGAACGATGCCCTGGTAGGGCTGGCTGAACTTGCCCTGGTCGATGGTGAAGGCGAGAATGCCCTTGCCGAGCAATTGCTCCGGCTCGGTTTCGCCTGACTCGATCGCCTTGTTGAGCAGCGCCTGATCGAAACGGGCATAGGCGCGGACATTTTCCGGCGTCGAGAAATCGGCGACGAGAAGATCGACCGGGCCGTCGCCCTTGGTCTGCACCGTGAACTTGCCGTCGAACTTCAGCGAGGTGCCGAGCAGCACCGTCAGCACGACGACTTCGGCAAGCAGCCGGGCAACGGGTGCGGGATAGTGATGACGCTCGAGGATCGCGTCGAGCATCGGGCCGAGCTGAACGGCGCGGCCGCGCACATCCAGCCCTTCCACCTGGAAGGGGACGACATGGTCATCGCCGGCGAAATCAAACTGGCCCAGGGCGGCTGCAGCTTCTGCCATGGCTTTTAACTCCTAGTTTCAGAGCGATGGGCCAGCGTGCCCTTCGCTCACGCGGTCGCGAGTCTGTCTCTCGCGACGTCCGATTATGGTTCAGATCGCGCCCAGGCACCAAGCAAGAATCGACTTCTGCGCATGAAGACGGTTTTCCGCTTCATCGAAGACCACGGATTGCGGACCGTCGATCACTTCGTCTGTCACTTCCTCACCGCGATGAGCGGGCAGGCAATGCATGAACAATGCATCATTGCCGGCTTTCGCCATTAAGGCCGCGTTGACCTGATAAGGCTGGAAGACATTGTGACCCCGGGCCCGATGTTCCTGATTCATGGAGACCCAGGTATCGGTCACCACGCAATCGACGCCGGCGACCGCACGGTCGGCATCATGGCAGAGCATGATTTCGGCGCCCTCATTGCGGGCCCAGTTCAGATAGTGATCCTTGGGCTCCGAGCCAAGGGGGACGGCCATGTTCATGCGATAGCCGAAACGCGCGGCACCCTCGACCAGCGAATGCAGCACATTGTTGCCGTCGCCGGTCCAGGCGATGGTCTTGCCCTTGATCGGGCCCCGATGCTCTTCGAAGGTCATGATATCGGCCATGATCTGGCAGGGATGGGTGTCATCCGTCAGCGCATTGATGACAGGCACGGTCGCATGCTGGGCCAGCTCGACCAGCCGCGAATGCTCGGTAGTGCGGATCATGATCGCATCGACATAACGCGACAGCACCTTGGCGGTGTCGCCGATCGTCTCGGCGCGGCCGAGCTGCATCTCGGTGCCGGACAGGAACAGCGTTTCACCGCCGAGCTGGCGCATGCCGACATCGAAGGAGACGCGGGTGCGCGTCGACGGCTTCTCGAAGATCATCGCCAGCATCTTGCCGGCGAGCGGCTTGTCGCCCTGGCCTGCCTTGAAGGCCTGCTTGCGGGAAAGCGCATCGTTCATGATGGTTCTGAGATCGGCTGATGTGACTGCCGAAAGATCGAGGAAATGTTTAGGGCTCATATCGTCTTCTTACCTGTGCTGCGCCCGAAGGCGGCAATCTCTTCAAGCCGTCTTCTTGACCTTGGAGGCGCGAATGCTCTCGGCGGCGCGTTCGACGCGGGCAAGGCCCTCGCGGGCTTCCTCGGCGGTGACCACGAGCGGCGGAAGAAGGCGGATGACGTTGTCGCCGGCGGGCACGCCGAGCAGATGGGCGGCGCGGATCGCCTGCAGCAGTTCGGCTGAGGGAACGGCAGCCTTGATGCCGAGCAAAAGGCCCTCGCCGCGCACATCCTCGATCACATCGGGATAACGATCCTTCAGCGAGGCGAGGCCCTGGCGGAAGACAAGTGCTACGTCGCGCACATGCTGGAGGAAGCCATCAGCAAGGATGATGTCCAGCACGGCGCTGCCGACGGCCATGGCAAGCGGATTGCCGCCATAGGTCGAGCCATGCGTGCCGGCCTTCATGCCGGAGGCGGCCTCGGCCGTGGCAAGGCAGGCGCCGAGCGGGAAACCGCCGCCGATGCCCTTGGCGACAGCCATGATGTCGGGGGTGATGCCCGACCATTCATGAGCAAAGAGCTTGCCGGTGCGGCCGACGCCGGTCTGGACCTCGTCGAGGATCAAGAGCAAGCCGTTGTCGTCGCAGAGCTGGCGAAGCGCCTTCATGAACTCAGGCGTGGCAGGACGGACGCCGCCTTCGCCCTGCACCGGCTCGATGAGGATGGCGGCCGTCGCCTCGGTGATCGCGGCGCGGACCGCTTCGATATCGCCGAAAGCCACCTGATCGAAACCCGGCGCCTTGGGGCCGAAGCCTTCGAGATATTTCTCCTGGCCGCCGGCAGCGATCGTCGCCAGCGTCCGTCCGTGGAAGGCGCCTTCGAAGGTGATGATATGGAAACGCTCGGGATGGCCCTTGGAAAACTGATAGCGGCGCGCCGTCTTGATCGCGCATTCGAGCGCCTCGGCACCCGAATTGGTGAAGAACACCTTATCGGCGAAGGTGGCGTCGGTCAGGCGTTTTGCCAGACGCTCCTGTCCGGGGATCTCATAGATGTTCGACAGGTGCCAGACCTTGTCGGCCTGCTCCTTCAATGCGCCGACCACATGCGGATTGCTGTGGCCGACTGACGTGACGGCGACGCCGGCGCCGAAATCGAGATATCGCTCGCCACTTTCGGTGATCAGCCATACGCCCTCGCCTCGCTCGAACCGCAGCGGGGCACGAGAATAGGTGTCATAAAGCGGCGCGGCTTCAGCCATGGCGCGATCTCCATCAAAGTTGGTGGGCAATGACTCCGGCTAAGGAAACCAGGCCCGAAAAATTAAAAATGCCGCCTTGCGGCGGCGACTGGCACTATTTCCTTTTCGCGCTGCAATGTCAACAAAACGGCGCCCTTAGCGTATGCAGCACAGGTGTACAGCGGCATTTTCGGTCTTCAACAGGCATTATTGCAGAAATGCCACGCAGGGGCAGCAAGTTGGGGAAAACTACGAATTCGATTCATCCGGATTCATGCGACTCTTGTCACGGAGTCAGCCTCACACTAGGTTAAAGATCAATTACTAGACTGCATGCGGCGGAACTAGTCACCAAAATTGATCAAGCGTTTCTTGTTTCGGAGCTCCCGGGACAACGGTGAGGGATTCTGCCATCACCAACGCAAAAGGTGGAGACAGGGCATGAACTGGACAGACGAGCGGGTCGAGAAACTCAAGAAGCTTTGGGCCGAAGGACTGAGCGCCAGCCAGATCGCGGCACAACTTGGCGGGGTCAGCAGAAACGCGGTCATCGGCAAAGTGCACCGGCTGTGCCTTCCCGGCCGTGCCAAGGCCGGCGGCACCAACACCGCGGCGCGAACGCCGAAGCGCAACACATCGGCGCCGCGCGCACCGAACTACGCCTCCCGGATCACGACCCGCACCGTTACCCGCCAGCAGGGCGCGACGATGCTGAAGGAAGAGATCGAGATCGAAACGATCGAGGAAATGGAATACGTGCCGAGAGGCAACGTGGTGGTGCCGATTTCGCGCCGCCTCGGCCTGACGGAACTGACCGAACGCACCTGCAAATGGCCGGTCGGCGATCCGCTGAAGGACGACTTCCATTTCTGCGGCTGCGAATCCCCCGACAATTCGCCCTATTGCGCCTATCACCAGAAGCTCGCCTACCAGCCGGTCAATGAACGCCGCCGGGCGGCAGCGCGGGCAAGCTGAACGACAACCATCGTCAGAATGCAGAAAACGGGCCGAGTGGCCCGTTTTTTTATGCGTAGATGGGAGCTGAGGTTTCCCTCCGTCATGCTCGGCCTTGTGCCGAGCATCTGATCACCCCAATTGCTTGAGGGAAAAACCTTTATTTTCAAATGCTTAATTTGGCGTACGCAGATCCTCGGCACAAGGCCGAGGATGACGTCGCAGGTTTTGCAAGGGCTTTGTCAGCAGGCTCAGATGGAAGCCCTCAGGCTTCCATCGAATACCCGGCGCCGCGGACGGTGCGGATGACGTCTTGCATGTTGGAGAAATTCAGCGCCTTGCGCAGGCGGCCGACATGGACGTCGACGGTGCGCTCGTCGACATAGATATCGTGGCCCCAGACGCCATCCAACAGCTGCGAGCGGGAGAAGACCCGGCCCGGCGACGACATCAGGAATTCCAGCAGGCGGAATTCGGTGGGGCCGAGGCGGACTTCGCGGGTCTTGCGATGGACGCGATGGGTCTCACGGTCGAGTTCGATGTCACCGCATTTCAGCACCGTGGACAGCACCTCGGGGCGGGCGCGGCGCAGCATCGCCTTGACGCGGGCAACGAGCTCGGGGGTCGAAAAGGGCTTGACGACATAATCGTCGGCGCCCGTCGACAATCCGCGGACGCGCTCGCTCTCTTCGCCGCGCGCCGTCAGCATGATGATCGGCAGGCGCTCGGTTTCAGGCCGCATGCGCAGGCGCCGGCAGAGCTCGATGCCGGAGACACCCGGCAGCATCCAATCGAGGATGAGAAGATCGGGCGTGCGCTCCTGAAGCCTCATCTCGGCTTCGTCGCCACGAAGGATGGTATCGACCTCGAAGCCTTCCGCTTCGAGATTGTAGCGAAGAAGCACGCTGAGGGCTTCCTCGTCTTCAACAACTGCAACTCTCGGGATCATGCGTGTCGGTCTCCTCGCGCATCATCCTTAAATCAGGGGTGATTTAAGCAATTCATCCTGCGCAAATTCAGAAATTCGCTGCGACCTCTTTGCGCGCCCCGGACGGGCGCGCACGCAACTAACTATGCGGGCGGTTATTCCGTGACCGCGCCGACGGTGTTGGCGCTGTCATCCTTCGGACGATCGCCTTCCGGCTGTGCGCCTGTCGTCATGTAAAAGATCGTCTCGGCGATGTTGGTGGCATGGTCGCCGATGCGCTCAATATTCTTGGCGCAGAAGAGAAGATGCGTGCAGCTGGTGATGTTGCGCGGATCCTCCATCATATAGGTCAGGAGTTCGCGAAACAGCGAGGTGTACATCGCGTCGATCTCGTTGTCGCGTTCACGGATCGCATTCGCCTTGTCGGCTGAACGATTGGTGTAGACATCGAGCACTTCCTTGAGCTGGACGAGCGCCAGCTCGGACAGATGCTCGAGGCCGCGGGCGAGCTTACGGGGAACGCCGGTGCTTTGGACGGCGATGACGCGCTTGGCGGTGTTCTTGCCGAGGTCGCCGACGCGTTCGAGATCGGCGGCGATGCGGATCGAACCCATGATTTCACGCAGGTCCGAGGCCATCGGCTGACGGCGGGCGATGGTAACGATCGCCTTGTCGCCGATTTCGCGTTCGGCGTGATCGAGGATCACATCGTCCGAGATGACCTTCTGCGCCAGCGCGGTATCGCCGTTGACGAGGGCGCGGACGGCTTCGCTGACCATCTGCTCGGCCAGGCCGCCCATTTCGGAAATCCGCCTGGACAGGAACTTCAGATCATCATCATAGGCAGAAAAAATATGTGTCGATGCCATGGGGCTTTATCCTCGAATAACGGGAAGGCTTGGTGTCGCCAAAATCAACCGAAGCGACCCATGATGTAGTCCTGGGTGCGCGGATCGTCGGGATTGGTGAACATCTTGTCGGTGTCGTTCTCCTCGACGAGATTGCCGAGGTGGAACATGGCGGTGCGCTGCGAGACACGCGCGGCCTGCTGCATGGAGTGGGTGACGATGACGATCGTGTAGTTCTCGCGCAGCTCGTGGATCAGTTCCTCGACCTTGGCGGTGGCGATCGGATCGAGCGCCGAGCAGGGCTCGTCCATCAGGATGACTTCAGGGCTGACGGCGACGGCACGCGCAATGCAGAGGCGCTGCTGCTGACCGCCCGACAGGCCGGTGCCGGATTCATGCACGCGGTCCTTGACCTCGTTCCAGAGGCCGGCGCGCTGCAGGCTGGTCTCGACGATCTGGTCGAGGTCGGCCTTCGACTTGGCAAGGCCATGGATGCGCGGGCCGTAGGAGACGTTTTCATAGATCGTCTTCGGGAACGGGTTCGGCTTCTGGAAGACCATGCCGACGCGGGCGCGAAGTTCGACGACGTCAATATCGGGATCATAGACATCGTCGGTATCAAGCGTGATCTTGCCGGTGACGCGGCAGCCGTCGATCGTATCGTTCATGCGGTTGAGGCACCGCAGGAAGGTCGACTTGCCGCAGCCGGACGGGCCGATCAGAGCGGTTACGGTGTTTTCGCGGACGTTCAGGTTCACATCGAAAAGCGCGCGCTTCTCGCCGTAGTAAACCGAGACATCCTTTCCGATCATTTTATAAGGGACGTTGCTCATCTTCTGATCCAGCGCCTTTTCAACTGCAGCTTCCGTCAACATGTTCATGATGTGTAACTCCGTTTACCAGCGGCGCTCGAAGCGACGACGCAAGAGGATGGCGCCCATGTTCATGACGATCAGGAACAGGAGCAGGACGATGATGGCACCCGAAGTACGCTCAACGAAGGCACGTTCTGCCTCGTTGGCCCACATATAGACCTGTACGGGCAGAGCCGTCGAGGGATCGAGCGGTGTCGTCGGCGCATTGGCGACGAAGGCGACCATGCCGATCAGGAGCAGCGGCGCGGTTTCGCCGAGCGCGTGCGCCAGGCCGATGATCGTGCCGGTCAGGATGCCCGGCATGGCGAGCGGCAGCACATGGTGAAACACCATCTGCATCTTCGAAGCGCCAAGGCCGAGCGCTGCGGCGCGGATCGACGGCGGCACGGCGCGCAGTGCCGCACGCGTCGCGATGATGATCGTCGGCAGGGTCATCAGCGTCAGCACCAGGCCGCCGACCAGCGAGGCCGAGCGCGGCAGGCCGATGAAGTTGATGAAGACGGAAAGACCGAGCAGACCGTAGACAATCGAAGGCACCGCGGCGAGGTTGTTGATGTTGACCTCGATCAGGTCCGTCAGCTTGTTCTTCGGCGCGAACTCCTCGAGATAGATCGAGGCGGCGACGCCGATCGGCAGAGCGAGCACGAGCACGATCAGCATCAGGTAGAGCGAGCCGATCAGGGCGACGCCAAGGCCTGCGGCCTCCGGACGGCTGGAATTGCCGTTGACGAAAAGGCCGGTGTTGAACTGCTTGTGGAGCGCCCCGCTCGCCTTCAGCTCGTTCATCCAGCCGACCTGCTTGTCGTTGACCTTGCGGTTCTTCTCATCGACCGAGAGGTCGATCTGGGCCTTGTTGGCGCTGTCGACATTGGCGTCGGCGAGCACCGTGACATTGACCGTCTTGCCGATGATCGACGGATCGGCGATCACCATATCGCGCAGCTGGATCGGCGCGCTTTTCGACAGCATCGCGGATGCGTCGCGCACGTCGGGACGGCTCGAGGCATTGATGTTCAGCTGCTTGACGATCGCGTCACGCAGGAGAACCGGATAATTGGCGGCGATCAGCACCGAAGGGTCGGTCGCACGCTTATTGTCGGGGTCGATCGTCTTCTCGACGAATTCGATCGGCAGGGTGATCGCCGTCTGCTGGAAGGCGGTATAGCCTTTGCCGATTACCGTCCACAGCAGGATGAAGAGGAAGACGAGGCCGAAGGTAATGGCGGCGATGCCATAGGCCTGGAACCGGCGCTCGGCGGCATAGCGGCGCTTGATGCCGATATCGCGGCGCGCGGGCGCCTTGGAAACGGTGACGCCTGATGTGGGAGAAACAATATCCGTCATTCGTACTGCTCCCGGTATTTGCGCACGATGTAAAGCGCATAGATATTGAGGCAAAGCGTGATGCAGAACAGGGTGATGCCAAGGGCAAAGGCAACCAGCGTCTGCGGCGAGGTGAACTCAAGGTCGCCGGTCAGCTGGTTGACGATCTTGACCGTCACCGTCGTCATCGGCTCGAAGGGGTTGATCTGGATGCGGGCGGCCACACCGGCGGCCAGCACGACGATCATGGTTTCGCCGACGGCGCGCGAGGCAGTCATCAGCAATGCGCCGACGATGCCGGGAAGGGCTGCGGGCAAGACCACCTTCTTGATGGTTTCGGAGCGTGTGGCACCAAGACCGAGCGAACCGTCACGCAGTGACCGCGGCACGGCGGTAATAATATCGTCCGACAGCGAGGACACGTAAGGGATCAGCATGATGCCCATGACGATACCCGCCGTCAGAACGCTCTGCGCCTGAATGAAATTGCTGTAGTTGCCGGACAGAAGGCCGCTGACCTGGGCGGAGAAATCGCGCAGGAACGGGCCGACGGTCACAAGCGCGAAGAAACCGTAGACGATCGTCGGAATGCCGGCGAGCACTTCCAGCAGCGGCTTGGCGACCGAGCGCACCCTCATCGAGGCGTATTCGGCCATGTAGATGGCGGCAAAGAGGCCGACCGGCACGGCGACCAGCATGGCGACCAGGCCGATATAGATCGTGCCGAGCAGCAGCGGGATCAGGCCGAACTGACCGAAGGATGAGCTGCCGGCTCCGGCAAAGCGCGGATCCCAAACGGTGCCGAAGAAGAAGTCCATGGCGGGAACGGCCGCAAAGAAGCGGGCTGCTTCCGACAGCATGGAGAGCACGATGCCGATCGTCGTCAGAATGGCGATCGAGGAGGCGAGCAGCAGGCCCCAGAGTATGACGCGCTCGACCCGGTTGCGGGCGCGGAAGCGCGGAGCGATGGAGCGCAGCGCATAGAAGGCGCCGGCGCCGGCGAGCGCGAAGACGATCGCCGTCATGGCGATGCGGCTCGTCATGCTCATGGCGTTGAGCGTCCTGGCGGCGTCGATCATATAAGGCAGCGGCTGGCCGGCAAGCGGCACGCCCTTTTCGAGGAGCTTGGCCTGAAGCGCAGCCGGATCGTTGCCGACCGCCGCAGTTTCATCCGAGGTCAGCATCGTCAGGCCGCGGGCGACCGTCGCCACCGTCGAATAACCAAGATCCTGCTCGACCGAGACTTGAGCCCTGATGTCGTCAGGGAAAGCGCTGCGAACCGAAGACTGGATGATGCCGGGGCTGATGGAGAGCCAGAGGCCAAGGACGATGAGGGCGGGAAGAACTGCCCAGATCGCCGCATAGGCGCCGTAATAGGCCGGCCGTGAATGCAGTGAGGAGGATCTGCCTCCGGCAAGCGCCGTGGCACGGTTGCGCGCGACCAGATAGGCGGCGGTACCGATCACCACAAGGCACAAAAGTATGATGGATGTGCTCATTCGTTACGTCCCCAGGCCCATAGCCCCAAAAAGCCCGGCAGCTTCGTCAGCTGCCTTCAGCTTCCAATCATGGAGAAGGAATTCAACCCTGCAGCTCCGGCACCGCCGGCGCGCAGGGCATAAGCAATGCCGGCGCGGGCTGAAAGGCACCGCGCCGGCAAAAGTCATTACATAGCCTTACCGGCTTCGACTTCCTTGCGGATCGCTTCGCGCTCGGCATCCGGAGCGGCAACCAGGCCGTATTCGACGAGCGGGCTGTCAGGGCCGATCATCTGGTCGGATACGAAGAAGTTGACATATTCCTTCAGGCCCGGAACAGCGCCGAGATGTGCCTTCTTGACGTAGAAGAACAGCGGGCGGGAAACCGGGTAGGTGCCGTTGGCGATCGTTTCGGTGGACGGAACGATACCGCTCATGCTCGCAACCTTGAGCTTGTCGGCGTTGTTTTCGTAGAAGGAAAGGCCGAATACGCCGACGCCGGTCTTGTTGGCGGCGATGCGTGCGAGGGTTTCCGGATAGTCGCCGTCGATGTCAACGGCGACGCCGTCCTTGCGGACTGCGACGCAAGCCTTGCCCTGGGCAGCCTTCTCGGCGATTTCCTTGGCGATGACGTCGGTTGCGCCAGAGGCCTTGCAGCCGGCAGCGAGAACGTTCTGTTCGAAGACTTCGCGGGTGCCGTGCTTTTCGCCCGGAATGTAGGCAGCAATATCAACAGCCGGAAGCTTCGGGTTGACTTCCGACCACTTCTTGTAGGGGTTGGCGACGAGCTTGCCGTCGACGACGACCTGGGCTGCGAGGGCCTTGTAGATATCGGCAGGAACGTAAGCGAGATCAGGGTTGGAAGCGTCGGTTGCGAAGACGATGCCGTCATAACCGATCTTGACTTCCTGGATGTCGGTTACGCCGGCAGCCTTGCAGGCTTCCACTTCGTTCTTATTGATCGGACGCGAAGAATTCGCAATGTCGATGGTGTCTTCGCCAACGCCCTTGCAGAATTCCTTCAGGCCAGCGCCCGAGCCGCCGGATTCGACGACCGGCGTCTTGAAGTTGGTGAAGGTTTCGCCGAAGGACTCGGCAACGATCTTTGCGTAAGGCAGGACGGTGGACGAACCAGCGATCTGGATCTGGTCGCGGGCGACGGCTGCGCCAGCGAAAGCAGCAGTTGCAGCGAGCGCGGCAACGGTGAGCTTGAAGGTGTTCATTAGAAATCTCCCGCATTGGGCTTGTGTGAGTGCGGCCTTAGAGAGGCCCTCGCATTGCCTTTTTTCATCGGCGGGACTCTCTTAGCTCTTGAAGCCTCGTCCTTTTATGTCAAATCGATGAAACATTTGTGACAATATAAGTTATTGATTTAAATAATAAAATTATGCAACGTAAAAGTGTTGCGACATATCGTTAGAAGCGGACGGTAAAATCGGTGCCCTTTCCGACTTCCGACTTGACGATCAGCCGCGCCCGGTGGCGGGTGAGGATGTGTTTGACGATGGCAAGGCCGAGGCCGGTGCCCTTTTTCGAGCGGCTGTCCTCGATACTGACCCGGTAGAAGCGCTCCGTCAGCCGCGGCACGTGCTCGGCCGGGATGCCCGGGCCCTTGTCGACGATGCTGACCTCGACCGGCTGGCCGGTGCCGTTCTTCAGCCAGACATCGACGATCTCGCCCTCCTGGCCGTATTTGCAGGCATTTTCCATCAGGTTCTCGAAGACCTGGACAAGTTCGTCGCGATCTCCCAGCACCTCGACCTTGCCGTCGGGTAGATGCAGGTTGATGTCGACACCGACATCCCTGGCAAGCGGCACAAGCGCATCTCTGACATGGCCGAGCAGCGGCACCAGGTCGATCTTCTCATCCGGCGCAATGTGCGATTTCAGCTCCAGGCGGGAGAGCGACAGCAGGTCGTCGACCAGCCGGCTCATGCGCGTCGTCTGGTCGAGCATGATGTTGAGGAAACGCGCCTGCGCCTTCAGATCGTTCTTCGCCGGCCCCTGGATGGTCTCGATGAAGCCGCGCAGCGAGGCAAGCGGCGTGCGCAGCTCATGGCTGGCATTGGCGACGAAATCCGAGCGCATGCGGTCGATCCGGCGGACCTCGGAAATATCGCGGAAGGAGAGGATGAAATAGCGTTCATGCGGGCCGTCATCGGCCGCGAATTCGACAGGAGCGCTGCGCACGATATAGACGCGCTCGGACGGCAGCCGCTCGGAATGCTCGATCTGGTTCGGTGCGTTGGTGGCGATGGTTTCGCGCACCATGTCGAGCACGCCGGGCGAGCGCATACGGGCCGATATATGGGCGCCGAGCGCCACCTCGCCGAAGGCCTTTTCGGCAGCGCGGTTCTGGAAGAGCACCGAGGCGTCGTCCGACAGCACCATGACGGGGATATCGAGGCCGGAGAGCGTGGCGGAAACTTCAGGCAGCCGGCTTGGCGGCGCTTCCGGCTCGATCTCCACCGGCGGGGCCGGCTCGGCCTCAATGATCGGCGCCTCATTGAAAAGCGCCGTGAGGATCATCACAAGCAGCAGGACAAGCACAACCCACTTGTTCATGCCGGCGGCAAGCGCGGCGAGCGCGCTGAGGATTGCTGCCAGCAGCACCGGCCGTTCGCGCCTTATGCGCGCCAACAGGCTTTTTCTCCATGGAGTTTCGTCTGGCAAGTGCCCTCGCGCCGTCGATTCGTTTTTCTTATATTGAACTCTGCCTGATAGCGGCAATTCATGACAGAAGTTTTCGGGCTACCGCTTTGAAGCGAAAAGCCGCAGCAGAAACCCACGAAAAATTATCGGTCGACCGCGAAAGATTTGATTTTCAACGGTAAATATGTTCGCTTGCAGGAAGAGAAGCGATCGGGCTGTGGAGGCTGATATGGACGAGGACGTCGAAAACAGGGCCGTGGAGCTGGAGATCCGCGGAAAGAAGCGCATCTTCGATGTCGACGATCCCACTCTGCCGGCCTGGGTGGAGGAACGCGCGCTGGAATCCGGCGACTTTCCCCACAAGAAGAAGCTCAAGGAGGAGGACTATCTGGAGCAGCTGGAAAAGCTGCAGATCGAACTCGTCAAAGTGCAGTTCTGGCTGCAGGCGACCGGCAAGCGGGTGATGGCGCTGTTCGAAGGGCGCGACGCTGCCGGCAAGGGCGGCGCGATTTCGGCCTCCTCGGCGAATATGAACCCACGCCTAGCGCGCGTCGTGGCGCTGACCAAGCCGACCGACCGCGAGCAGGGACAATGGTATTTCCAGCGCTATGTCGCGCAGTTTCCGACGGCTGGCGAATTCGTGCTGTTCGACCGCTCCTGGTACAACCGCGCCGGCGTCGAGCCGGTCATGGGCTTCTGCACGCCGCAGCAATATGAGGATTTCCTCAAGCAGGCGCCGCAGCTCGAAAAGATCATCGCCCATGAGGGCATCTTCTTCTTTAAATTCTATCTCGATATCGGCCGCGAGATGCAGCTCAAGCGTTTCCACGACCGCCGGCACGATCCGCTGAAAGTCTGGAAACTGTCGTCTATGGATATCGCGGCGCTGACGAAATGGGACGATTACAGCGACAAGCGCAATCGGATGCTGAAGGAAACCCATACGGATTTCGCGCCCTGGACGGTGATCCACGGCAATGACAAGCGGCGGGCGCGCCTCGAACTCATCCGCCACATGCTGAACAAGATGGATTATGACGGCAAGGACAGACAAGCGCTCGGCACGGTCGACGCGGAGATCATCGGCTCAGGGTCTGGCTTTTTGAAATAGGGCACCGATCGCATCGGGACCGGGGTCACCGATTGCAGCGGGACCGGGGTCACCGGCTCCCAGGAACGGGGTCACCGGCTCTGCCGGGACCGGGGTCACTGCCCCGGCAGGATGCGGATGGCGAAGAGGTTGATGCCGCGCGCCTTGCCGTCGAGATCGCTGTTGATCGTCAGCGTGCCCGGTGAATTCGGCGCCAGCGAGCGGTCGAACTTCACCTGCAGCAGCGCGTCCGATTTTTCCCGGGTGACGTTGAAGCGATGGCGGGCGCAATTGCCGAGCGTCTGGAAATTGCATTCGACGGTGATCTGCGTCGGCTCGTCGGTGGTGGACTGCAGCGTAAGCGCGATCGTGGAGGATTTGCCGGCCAGCTGCTGCAGCACCGACGGCGGCACGCTGATCGAGATATTGCCATCGGCAGTACCGCTCTCGGAAATCAGCCGGATTGCGGGACCGTCGTTCTCTTCGATTTTTTCGGTGCGCGCCCGCGGGCCGGTCTGCATCTTGTCGGCGTCCTCGGGCTTGAACAGGGGGATCCAATCGGCCGAGAAACTGTTCTGCGGATCGATGGTCACCGGCTGATCGGTGTGAGAGCCCGCATTCCCGGCGCTATCGTCATTGCCGGTAAAATCCTCGGGCTGCGTGCTTGCCGGCGGATTGGCAACGCTGGTGTCGCGTTCGGCCGCTGTCATCAGCAGGCCCGACGTATGCGCCCACCAGGCGCCGATGCCGATGAAGGCAAGCAGCACGCACCAGACGAGCAGCCGCGAAAAGAATTTGCGCGGCTTGCGGCGGCCCGCCGCCCGCTCCGGGCGGAAATCCATGGTGGTGGCGCGCTGACCGCGGGCAAGGCGTTCCTCGCCGACGGGAGCGGCAGCCAGATGATCGGTATTGCCGGCATGCACGTCGTCGAGGCTCGACTCGTCGCCGCGGCTGAAGGCTACCTCGGGGGTGCGGGTTTCGCCCGCGGGCACGGGACTATCGATAAGGCTGTCGATATCGGCCACATCACCGCGCGGAACCGGCGGTGTGGGCATTTCCACGACCGGCGGCACCGGCACTTCAGGCGGCCTCTGGCGGGGGTGAAGGCGGTCGCGCTCCTCGCCTTCGATGGCGTGAATGGTGCTTTCCAGGCGGTGGCGGTGATGGGCGACGACTTCGGAATCGGTGATATCCTGTTTGCGCAGGCCGGCTTCCAGCGCCTGGCGGGCGGACTGATAGATCCTCGCTCGAACCTCCGGATTGTCGCGATCGGAATTTTCGAGCGCTGTTCTGATGGCCGTTTCTAATCCGCTCACATTCAGTCCTTCACCTTGAACTCGGCATTGGACTGCAATCCCTGCCGTTCTCCATCAAAATTCGGTAACGGCAAGTGCGGCAAACCGCAAGCCTTGCAGGCCCTGCTGCCATCGATCGGCAGGGATATCGGCAGCTTTCACCGCTTACGGGCCTTATTCTATTAGCTTTCTCGGACGTATATATTCGGGCCGAAATCGACGAAGGCATGGCAGCCGGTCTTTTATCGCCTTTTCATCTCTGTTATGAGATTGACGTTTTCGTAAACGTCAATGGAGGTGATGACCATGGCCCTGCCCCCAATCCTGAGGGATAAACTGAGACTGCCGGTCATCGGCTCGCCGCTCTTCATCATCTCGCATCCGGCATTGACGCTGGCGCAATGCAAGGCGGGCATCGTCGGAGCGTTTCCGGCACTGAACGCCCGGCCGGAAAGCCAGCTCGACGAATGGCTGGCGGAGATTACCGAGGAGCTCGCCCGCCACGACGCCGCCCATCCGGAGCGGCCGGCCGCCCCCTTTGCCGTCAACCAGATCGTCCATATGTCGAACAAGCGGCTGGAGCACGATCTTACGCTCTGCGTCAAATACAAGGTGCCGATCGTCATCTCCTCGCTCGGCGCAGTGCCGGAGGTCAATGCCGCCGTGCATTCCTATGGCGGCATTGTGCTGCATGACATTATCAACAACCGCCACGCCCATTCGGCGATCCGCAAGGGCGCCGACGGACTGATTGCGGTCGCCGCCGGCGCCGGCGGCCATGCCGGCACGCTGTCGCCCTTTGCGCTGATCCAGGAAATCCGCGAATGGTTCGACGGGCCGCTGCTGCTGGCTGGCGCGATCGCCACCGGCGGCGCCATTCTCGCCGCAGAAGCGATGGGCGCCGACATGGCCTATATCGGCTCGCCCTTCATCGCCACTGAAGAGGCCCGCGCCGCGGACGCCTACAAGCAGGCGATCGTCGAAGGGGCTGCCAGCGATATCGTCTATTCCAACTATTTCACCGGCGTGCACGGCAACTATCTCAAGCCCTCGATCGTGGCGGCCGGCATGGACCCGGACAATCTCCCCTTAGCCGATGTCTCGAAGATGGATTTCGAGCAGGCTGTCGGCGGCGCCAAGGCCTGGAAGGACATATGGGGCAGCGGCCAGGGCATCAGCGCCATCAAGGCGGTCGAGCCGGTGGCAAATCTCGTCGACCGGCTGGAGGCCGAATACAGGGCAGCGCGCGCCCGGCTGACGCTCTGAGGCGCGCCTTCCCGCCCCTCCCCTCTTTTTTGCCAAAGCCATGACAGGGTGCTTGAAATCTTCCAACAATGCCTGTATCAGCGCCATGCAAATCGCAGGCCGCATGCTTCGGCCGTGAGAGGCCGCTTTAGCTCAGGTGGTAGAGCACATCATTCGTAATGATGGGGTCGCAGGTTCGAGTCCTGCAAGCGGCACCACTCAACTAGCTAATAATATCTCCTTTGCGTCGCCTCATTCGCACCAATCTGCCATCCGCTATCTTGGTAAGCGGATCGGCACCTGAACCCCCACCCTCGGGCGCATGGCTTGCAATCGATTACCAGAACTCACGATCACCCTGTCGTAAAGGTCTTTCGCTGATCGGTTCCGGATGGTCAGCGCCAGAGCGAACTTCATGTTCGCTGATCTTCGACCGCCATGGCCATGCTCTCTAGCAACATAACTCACGTCAAAAGCCGGCTGGTTAAGGGATGATGCCCGTTTGGTTTTTGTGCGAGACAATGTTGTTTCCCATTTTTGGGCATCATCGCGTTGCATGTGCTCCGTTGCGTAGAAATTCTTTGCGGAAAAGAAACTGTCGCTTGCAGGCACTGTGGGCGTGATGAGTTTTGCACCCTTGTAGTAAGGCGCGGGAAGACTGGTAGTGTCGGGCCGAAATTGGATGTCCAACCCAGCACGTGTGTAGTTAATGGCGTCTTCCGGATCAACTTCACAAAAGAACGAGAACGTCGCCTTTATCTCGACCATTCCCGTAAGCCCGTCAGGTACAGGCAGGTACAGTCGGACCGCTCCCGTTGTAGGCATCAGCCGCTGATAGACAATATGAGCTTCGTAATCGTCACACAGAACGAGGTCGCCCAGACCGTGCGATAGAAATCCCCAACCTGTCTCCCGGCGGGTGGTCTCATCTCCATTTGCATGATGCACCAATAAAGCCTTTACCGCCGGAGCCCAAAGGGGCTCAGTAAACTGCGCACGGACACCGGCCCCGGAACGCATGGCCAGCGGCGCGGCAAAGCTCGTTCCCATCGTTCCGGACGCAGCATGCGGCTGGACAGCACTCAATGCCAGAAACGGCGAACTATGGGAGCCGCCGAAGGCCACAAAATCGGGCTTCACATACCCTGGGCTGCGGCCAGGCCCGCATGCACTATAAGAGGCTCGCTTCCAATCACTTCCGAAGCTGTCGCTTGCTCCGACAGCAAGCATGTTAACGCCGTCGGAGGGCGGCTGTACACGATGTAAGCCTTTCAATCGATCACGTTCTCCATTGTTACCGCATGCAATCGTAGCGACGGTTTCCCCGTTCGATAGGATTTGATCAAGCCTTGCCGTCCACGGACTTACATCATCATCATCGACGGCATAATCTGGACCGAGGCTAATGTTGATGAAGTCGTAACGACGAGATGTCAGCACTGCTTCGATGCGATCAAGAATGTCGAATGCCTCGAAATCGCTAGTGCTGTCGGTATCACCATAAACACGCCAATGGTCGACATTTGCATATGGTTTTTGAACAGGCTGCCCTTGGCTCAATGGACCGAATAAGAAGGAAGACGTCACCGCCAATCCATGCGCCTGGGCAGATGCAACGGCCGCTCCGACGCCAGCGGCATCGCGAAGCGTCACCCACTGATCAAGTCCGTGGGAAACGGGAAGTCCTCCATCGAATATCGCGACTGACAGATCGGGGGCGACCGCCTCTTCTGTCGAAATGGTTACCGGAAAACCTCGCCCAACGGAGCGGACTACCGGATCAAAAGGGACGATGCGCGGCGCTTCTCGTAGAACTCGAAGAAAGGAAAAATCCAGGACGTCGTCCAGTCTTTCGCGAGGCGCGACAATCGGCAAAAACGCCAAACCACCGCTTTGCCTTTGACGATTGAGATCGAAGCGAACATCCAACGATCGCAAAAACTCAGCGAAAGTCAAAATGACCTCACTGTTTCCGAGTTCGTCTGGATTATGCAAAACGACTTCCATAGGAATGGTGTCGCGCCCATCGAAACGGGAGGAAAGGGCCTTCAATCGGTTGCGGCCGGGAACCGTGACGCTTTCAATCCTTCGGAAGGCATCCTCGATATTTTCGTCTCGTGGCGACCAGTTGGCCACCGCCCTGCTGAATTCTATCAATCGATCGGCGTCGCCGGCAAGATATAGAACCGGAGCTGGCTGTGCCTTACCACTTTCCTCAGCCTTGGCAGTCACGACCTTGTCA
This sequence comes from Rhizobium sp. PEPV16, assembly GCF_008919455.1. Lineage (NCBI taxonomy): Bacteria > Pseudomonadati > Pseudomonadota > Alphaproteobacteria > Hyphomicrobiales > Rhizobiaceae > Rhizobium > Rhizobium sp. PEPV16. The sequence goes on along the minus strand of NZ_VSZV01000320.1, from coordinate 6,431 downwards.
GGGATGACATGGACTGCCCGACTTCCAAGGTGATGCAGACCCAATGCGTCGATCAGTCCCGCTGGATAATATGACTTTGCGAGGTAGCTTGGATGCAACGTAACTTCCAAGGCGGCCTCACCTCCTGGCCGGGCGAGTGACGGCAACGACTCGATCGCCTTTGCGGTCGACTGCCATTGGGGAGATAGACGGCGACGAGCTTCAGTAAACGAATATGGATGGGCTTTCTCGCCCATACCACGAGGCGGGCGAGCGATTTCTTCCGAAAGCTGCTCACCTTGACCTATCAAATATCTCGGACTGGCCATTATTAATTTGCCTTTGCACGCTTTGTAGGAGCCGGTGATCTAGTTTTACGTATCGTGTCGCGTGAGATACCGACGATCTCGCTTATTTTTCGATCGCTATACCCGTTCTCAGCTAGGAGATGAGCGGCGTTCTTCCGATCCTCTGCCGGACCGTCCCTCAACTCGTGTCCCACGCGTTCAAGAATCACATCAAGTAACGGCTCCTCGGTGATAGTTGCTCGACGCCTCATCCACTGCACAGACCGTGTCAAATCGCTGAACGAGCGCCCATCCCATAAATTGACGAGCAATGGCATCCAGGCGGCCAATGTTTCTGCATCGTCACCAAAAAGACCTGTTAAAGCCTCAGCCCGCTCGGCAGCCGTTGGAGTGCGGAATTCGAGGACATCATCAAAGCGACGCCACACAGCGTGGTCCAGAAGTTCACCGTGGTTTGTAGCAGCGATTAGAAGACTGGTGGAAGGCCAATCATCCACCTCTTGAAGAAGTACCGTAACGAGGCGCTTGAGCTCTCCGACATCACCCTCATCATCCCGTTTCTTCGCGATGGCGTCGAACTCATCTAAGAGCAGCACAGATTCGACGCCTTTTGCATATTCGAGAACCGAGCGGATATTCGCGCCAGTCTTACCTAAATAGCTACTCATGACAGTCGCGAGATCGAGCGTTATTAACGGCCGCCTCAGCAACGACGCCAGCCACCGAGCACTCATCGTTTTACCGACCCCTGGCGGCCCAACAAACAGTAGAGACCTCGTCGGCCCTAGGCCTTGCCTTTCAAGCTCAGATAAATGGCGTTGCTCTGCCGCGACCTGCCCGATCCGATCACGCAGATCAGCATCGAGGATTGGCTCGCCTGACATAACTACAGGAAATTCGCTTTTAGCGAGCGCCAGACGAGAATCTACATCAACCGGAACAATTGCCCCGCCGAAATCCCGAAGGGGGGACAAAGCCGTTGGAGCAAGAGCAAGCAGCTCGGAAAGCTGATCCGCAACTTCTGGACTTTGCTTCCTGAGCTTTCGGATTGACTGCCTCAAGTAGGCCTGCACATCCTGCGCTCTACCAGCTAGGCCAAGCCTCGCCAACTGGACTACATTTTCTGATAATCTCTCTTGCAAGTCCATGTAACCCACAATCTCCATATTTTAATGATATAATTCCAAACGAAGCGGTGGACTAACAAATACCATCACGCCGATATCTAGTCCACTCGAAACAATGGGCGTATTGGAGATTTCTGTTGCAACTGTCATCGAGATCTGACGCTTATGCTGGGTCGAGACTTTCACTTGACTCCGCCAGCAATAGGGCGATTTGGGAGGAGTGCCACCCGCTATTGTCATCTCGGTAATCGACCAGCGCAATTTTCCGCTGGCGAGATTTCCGAAAGGTTTCAAGCTCATTGCTCACTGAGCAACTGATAGAGCTGGCGTAGATGAGGTTCCTAAGCGGAATGGGGCGCTTAAATTCTCCGGGGTTAGCATCTGTCCAATTCATGTTCGCAGCTTTTCCGGCGCCCGGCCCAATCAAACGACCGTGAAAACCGCAACCCCGACAGGAACAATGCCCCAGCCAAGCTGGTTCTCCCCGTGAGACAACAAGCATGGAGAAAATCATGTCCTGCAAGTTCATCGCGATATCGCTGCTTTCGATCGGTCTGACCGGTTCGGCGCTGGCGCAGACGGCCGGGGGTGCGGATGCCAATGGGCGGCTTTCGGTGGCGCCGATTATCGGTGGACCGGGGAGTTCGGGCGCTGGTTCCGGCGGGCCGGGGTCAGCTGGCACTGGTTCTGTCGGCGGCGGTGCAACGGGCACAGGGTCTGTCGGCACCGATTCCGGCACCACCGGCAGCACGACCGGCACTGGCGGCGTCAATCTCAACAGCGGCCGCAGCACGATCAACCCTGGCGGGGTCAATCCCAACCTGCAGCAGACGCCGGGTTGCACCAGCGGCAGCGCGGATACCGGCTCGCTCGGCGAGGCATGCCCGCAATGAAGATGAGGCGATCGTTCGCCTTTCCTTCTGACAAAACGAAGGCCCGGAGCGGAATGGCACCGGGCCTTCGCTTGCGGCCGAAACTTCCCTGACATCACGCGAAAACAACCGTTGCTGTCAGAAACCGGTCGCGGCCTGCTTTACCGGCCGGGCTTGAGGTCGTAAAAGAGCCACATCACTCCGCAAGCGGCGCATCGCCCCACATCTCGCCAGCCTGCCGATATTTCCGGCATCTGCGGAGCACCCGAAGAGGATCGTCATGTCGAATGCAGCGCAACGCTCGAACCGCGTGCTTATCGTCGCCACCATCATGCTGGCGACCTTCATGGTGGCGATCGAGGCGACGATCGTGGCGACCGCGATGCCGCGCATCGTCGGGGAGCTCGGCGGCTTTTCCTATTACAGCTGGGTGTTTTCGGCCTTCCTGCTGGCGCAGTCGACGACGACGGTCATCTACGGCAAGCTTTCCGACATTTTCGGGCGCAAGCCGGTGCTGATCGGCGGCATCCTGATCTTCCTCGTCGGCTCATTGCTCTGCGGGCTTGCCTGGTCGATGATGTCGCTGGTGCTGTTCCGGCTGCTTCAGGGGCTCGGCGCCGGCGCCATCCAGCCGGTGACGATGACGATCATCGGCGATCTCTTCAAGCTGGAGGAGCGCGGCCGCGTGCAGGGCGCGATGGCGACCGTCTGGGCGACCTCGGCCGTCGTCGGGCCGCTCGCCGGCGGCATCATCGTCGACAATATCTCCTGGGCCTGGATCTTCTGGATCAACCTGCCGATCGGCATCATCTCGATCATCGCCTTCATGATCTTCCTGAAGGAGGACGTGGCGCACAAGCAGGCAAAGATCGATTACCTCGGATCGGTGCTGTTTTCGATTTCGATCGTGGCACTTCTCGTCATGCTGACGGAAACCGATGCGAGCGCCTGGATCCTGCTTTCGCTTTTCGCCGTCTTCGTGGTGACGGGCCTGCTCTTTCTCGCCCAGGATAAGCGGGCGCCGGAGCCGCGCATTTCGATCCCGCTGTGGAGCCGAAGGCTGATTGCGACCAGCTATGCGGCGACGCTGCTGGCCGGCCTGGCGCTGATCGGGCTTTCGACAATCCTACCGCTTTATGTGCAGGGCGTGCTCGGCCGCTCGCCTCTTGTCGCGGGGTTCACGCTCACCATGCTCGTCGTCGGCTGGCCCTTGGCGGTGATGCTCTCCAGCCGCCTCTACAAGGCCTTCGGCATCCGCCGCACGCTGCGCGTCGGTAGCCTGATGTTTCCTTTCGGCGCCTGTTTCCTGTTGTTCCTGACCCCTGACAGTTCGCCGGTCGTTGCCGGCGCCGACTCCTTCTTCATGGGCTTCGGCATGGGTCTCATCAGCCTCACCAGCATCGTCTTGGTGCAGGACAGCGTCGAATGGTCGATGCGCGGCAGCGCCACAGCCTCGATCATCTTTGCCCGCAGCCTCGGCAATACGCTCGGCGCCACCGTGCTCGGCGCCATCCTCAATGCCGGCATCAACCATTATGCGAGCGGCGATGCGGCGGCAGGCCTGCACGAGGTGCTGAACCAGCCGACCGGGCTTTCGGCGCTCGCCGCCGATCCGGCGATCCGCTCGGTCTTCAATGCGGCGCTGCACTGGAGCTTCTGGGGCGTGGTCGTCGTCGCGGTGTTGACCTTCTTCACCACCTGGCTGATCCCGGTCGGGCCGAGCCAGAAGCGCGAGGGGACGGCTGTCGCCAGCGAGGCGGCATCGCATTAAGCGGTTCAGCTCGTGGAAGCGCAGAAATGCTGTGTTTTCACACCGATGGATTGTGTTGGGAGAGTTGTCGAACGATGAGTGTTTTCGTGTTGCTCTTGGGGTTTCCGGGCGTCGGCAAGCTGACAATCGCCAAAGAACTCGGCTCGCTTATATCAGCAAAGACCGTCGATAATCACTGGTTCAACAACCCGATCTTGCGCCTCCTCGACGAGGAGGGAACCGCTCCGCTCCCAAAGGGCATATGGGAGTACACTGGCAGGGTCCGGCAGGCCGTCCTGGATGCGATCACCGCCTATAGCGCCCCGTCGGCGAATTTCATCTTCACCCATGCCGGTGTCGAAGGCGATGAGCGGAGCGCGCGGACGTACCAGCAGTTCTATGACGCCGCCGGACAGCGCGCCGCGGTCTTCGTGCCGGTGAGATTGCTGTGTGCCGAAGAAGAATTGGAGCGCCGCGTTTCGTCCCCCGCGCGGCGCGGCCACTTGAAAACGACCGACGTCGAGACGTCGAGGAGCCGAAGCCAACAGGCGCTGGTTCTTGATATCCCGCACCAACACGCACTGACGTTGGATGTGACTTTCATGTCGCCAGCGGAAAGTGCAGTGGCAATACGGGATCATGTTGCGAGACGCAGCCCCTGAGGAGTGCAGCCCTTCGTGCCGATAGCGGAAGATCGGCCTCGGGCGGGAATGCGCCGCTGATGTCGGGATTCAATGGAAATAAGCGCCATCGGGCCAATCGCCAGGCATGGCCAAACCTGTTGGGACGGAGTGATTGAATTGACCAAGACTATTGGAGCTTTTATACAATAGCTTTTGCGAAACTCCGGATTGGCCAAAAATAATCCTTTAAATCAATTGGCTTCTCCTGGATGGTGCCAAATCAAGAATGCGGAACCAGCGGATTGCTGAAGCGATGCAGCCCGGCTGTATGCATCGGCCATGGAGAAACAAAATTATAAAGATCATGGTCTTGCTGCACAGCGCCGATGGCATGGCTTGGCAGTCTCCCCCCAAAGGCACCAGCCTGAAGACATTGAGCGAAGCCGAAGAGCAAGGTTTCATCTTGATCCGCGGGGAATTTCAGAAACGCCAATTCCGTCTGACGGAGCTCGGCTCCGACTATGTCGAGCGCGACAAGCGGCGTCTGGAAGCGCGCAGGCTCTGAACCGATAGCGCCGGCTAAGCGCGACCTGAGACGCACAAGCCGGGTTGCCCGACGGGTCGAAAGGCGAGTCTGACAAAGGCCGCTTCCGCCAGGAGCAGCCATCCCAGGCATAGTTCGTACAAGCTTACAGAGCACGCTCGGCTTAGAGAGTATCCCGGATATCGAAACGGACGATCTTGTCGCCCTGCATGCGGAAAATATGCGTTACGGTCTTGTCCTTCAGGCCATGGGCCTGCCCCTCCAGCGGCCGGCCATCGAGGTCGAAGACAGACTGGATCACCTCGACAGCGACGGCGCCATCTTCGGTTTCCTCAAATGCGACCGGCTCGACGTGCGGACTGATGACGGCCCATTGGCGTGTCCAATAGTCGCGCACGGCCTCACGGCCATGAACGTGGCCGCCATCCATGCCGTTGGCCCAGGCGACATCATCGGAAAGAACGGCAAGGACAGCGTCGATGTCTCTGGCGTTGAAGCTGGCATAGATGCGCTTGATCATTTCGACGTCGTTTTGAGACATGTCGTTTCCTCTATGGAGATTGAAACATTCGCTGGCGGCATCGAAACGGCCTTGCCTCATGCTGCACATCAATATACATACGTACATATATATCTTGCGGTCAAGCGCAGGCAAGAGGTGATCGGAATTGGACGAAGATGTGCTTTCTACGCCGGGGCATCTCATCAGTCTTGCGGCGCGGGGCTTCGCCCGCCTCAGCGAGTCACGCCTCAAACCGCTCGGCTTCGGTGTCGGCCAGTTGCCTGTCCTGGTCGCGCTGCAAAATGGCAAGGCCAGCACGCAACGCGACCTTGCCCGCTTTGCCAGGGTCGAGCAGCCGCCGATGGCGCAGATGCTCGCTCGTATGGAGAGGGATGGGCTGATCCAGCGGACACCCGATCCCGCTGACGGTCGCAGCCGCCGCATCGTGCTGGCGGAGGCTGCACAGCACAGCATGCCGGCGGCGATTGCGGCCTTGTTCGAAGGGAATAAAGAGGCATTGACCGGCTTCACGGAAGCGGAAGCGGAGCAACTTGTCGATCTGCTCAAGCGGCTGATTGAAAATCTGGATCAGATAGCAAGCGCGGAATCCTCGGCGCAGCTTTAGAGAGGAAGGCTTATGCACAAAGGATCCTGCCTGTGTGGTGCCATAACTTTCGAGATCGAAGGCGATCTGCGAGCGCCGGACGCGTGCCATTGCTCCAAATG
>NZ_VSZV01000239.1:0-16212 GCF_008919455.1 Rhizobium sp. PEPV16 | reverse complement strand
ATGCGGAAGGCTTCGGACCAGCTTCGCCAGTCGGCGGCGATGTCGCTGAGATCATGGGCGACGAGCAGCGGAATGCAGAGCTCCGGATCGGTGTGATGGAGTTCGAGAGTGACAGTGACATCGCCGTCGCCATGGTCGATGGCGCGGGCGGCGACGCCCTTGAAAACGCGCTTCGGCAGCGCAATCGAGAGCGGCAGGCCGCTGGAGGGGAGGACCTTGCGCAGGACCGCACCGCGTTCGTCTATCGTGATATTGACGTCATCCGAACAATCGTGGATGGCGTAGCTGACCTGCTGGGGAAAGCGGGACGGATCGAGGCGTAACGTCGTGCCAGCCCAGGCGGGCTTCATAACGGGATTGTTCATTTCATTCTACCCTTGTCTTACCTGAGAGCCGATTTCCGGTCTTCTCCTTGGGACTTTTCGTCCTCTATGGCCGACAATAGGCAGCCGCCGTTCCGTACAGCTTAAAAATTGCGGTTAAGAAAACTTTGCCTCCTCTGATGGTTATCAAAACCGAATCCGGCAGGGTTTCCGGAAGGTGAACGACATGGTGTGCTGAAGTGATGCACCCGCAGGTAAGTCTCAGGTAAGTTTTCCATGGCAAAATATGCTCACCAGCATTTCGTCGTTCTTTTAGAGATTTTGCCGAAAAGGGCGCTTTCCATGATCACGGCTTCCCTCGCTTACACGATCCTGTCGCGGGACATGACGTCGAGCCTCAACAAGGTCGCGTCGCAGACGACGGTCAAGAAGGATGCCCAATACTACGCCGACCATATCAACAAGGTCACCAATGTCGACGACTTCCTCGGCGACTACAAGCTCTACAGCTATGCAATGAAGGCCTATGGCCTCGAGGACATGACCTACGCCAAGGCCTTCATGAAGAAGGTGCTGGAAAGCGATCTCACCGATCCCGACAGCTACGCCAACAAGCTCTCCGATACGCGCTACCGCGAATTCGCCGCCGCCTTCAATTTCAATGCGCCGGAGAAGGACGTGCAGACGGATGCGCAGGAGGACGAGCTCATCGGCCTTTACAAGCAATCCTTCGCCGATGCCGAAAAGGCCGCGAGCGCCGAGAGCACCTATTACAGCAACAATATCGATAGCGTGCAGAGCGTCGACGACCTGGTCAACAATACCCGGTTGCGCACCTATATGCTGAAGACCTTCAAGGTCGATCCCACCTATGCGTCGAAGGACTTTCTGCGGCAGGTGCTGACCAGCGATCTCAGCGACCCCACGAGCTTCGTCAATACGCAGGGCGGCGACAAATATAAGGCGCTTGCCGCCCAGTTCAGCTTCAACGCCGACGGCACCGTCACCGGCACGGCCCAGACCGCGGCGCAGAAGGCCTCGGTCATCGAGTCCTACACGCTGAATTCCCAATCGGTCATCATCGACAATTCGGTCGGCTCCGACGTCTACTATGTCGGCAAGACAGCGGCCGAATACAACAAGGCCTATTACACCGCCAAGATCGGCACGATCACAAATGTCGATGACCTGGTCGCCGACAACCGGCTGACCTCATATATCAAGACAGCCTACAGCATGGGTGCCGACTTTACCGCCGCAGCGCTGCGCACGGTGCTGACCGACCCCGGTTATGCCCAACTGATGGGCTTCACCAATGTCTACAATGCTTTCAATTTCAAGGCGGACGGTTCAACGTCGAACACGGCGCGCGCCCAGTCTATCGCCCAGGCGAACAATCTGCAGTCGGCTGCGTCGAACACCGGCAAGTATTATACCTTGACCTCGCAATCGAGCAGCATCACCAATGTCGATGACCTGCTCGCCGATGACGTGCTGGCGCGCTATATCAAGGATGCCTATCGTCTGGGCACGAATTTCAGCAATGCCGACCTCAAGAGCATTCTGACGGATCCGGCCTATGCCGCGGCTCAGGGCCATGCAGGCATCAATGCCGACTTCAATTTCCAGGCGGACGGTTCGATCAACGGTTCGGTAATTCAGACGGAAGCGCAACGAAAGTCGACTACCGACAAGTCGGCAGCGAACGCCGCGCATTTCAACGCCATGATCGGCAATGTCACCAATGTCGATGGCATCATGTCCGATGCCGTTGCCGTCAGTTACATCAGAAACAGCATGCAGATCGCAGACAGCGTCTCTGATGCGACCTTGAGGACCTTCCTGGTCGATCCCGCGGCTGCCAGCGCCCAAGGCTATGGCGACGTCCACGATCTTTTCAATTTCAAGACCGACGGTTCTGTCGCCACCCTTTACGCCTCGCAAAGTGCCTCGCAGAGCGCGAGCACCACCAGCAAGGCTAATGATGCGGCCGTCTACTATCAGGCGACCATCGCCGGCATCTCGGACGTCGATCAGTTGCTGGCGGACCAGAAACTGAACAATTTCGTCCGCAACGCCTTCGGCATCCCGTCGACGGTCAGCGATCTCGATCTCAGGAATATCCTGACTGACCAGAGCGGCACCGGCACTTATGCCGACGTTGCTGCTGCCTTCAACTTCAAGGCGGACGGCACGCTTGAAGACGGTATGCAGGCGCAGACGGCCGCCCAGATCAGCAATACGAAAATTAGTGCGACAGCGCGGACCAACGACTATTCCGCACGCATGAGGGCGATCGCCAATGTCGATGATCTTATTGCCGATGACGGCATCACCAATTTTCTGAAGAGCACTTACAATCTGCCGTTCGATATCTCGAACGCCGACCTGAAGAGCATTCTGACCGATGCGACGGCAGCTGCAGCAGCCGGTCACGCTGATCTCAATGCCGACTTTAACTTCGCCGCCGATGGATCGCTTCCTGTCGTCAGCTCGGTCCAGACGGCCGATCAGGCGCAGACCACCAACGACAATTACGCGGCGCGTTATGACGACGAGCGCGACGAGGCGATCGACGAGGTCGCATCCAACTACCAGAAGCTTATGGCCGACAGCAGCAGCCTGGTGAATTTCTCCGACGTCGACAGCGTCAATGATTTCCTGCGCAGCAATTCGTCGGCCGATTTCAGCAAGAGCAACGACAATCTGCCGGATCTCTTCCATGTGGCGCTGCAGGCTTTCGGCCTGACGGACCAGGATGTATCGCGTTCGATGATGCGCAAGATCCTGACCAGCGATGCCTATGATCCGAACGGCTATGTCGCGTCGCTCAAGGATGAACGCATCACCAACCTTGCCCGCGCCTTCAACTTCGGCCCCGACGGGAAGGCGGCATCACCCTTCCAGGCGCTTCCCGACGCGACAATGGCCAAATACGCCACCGACTATAGATCGCATATGACCATGCTGATGAAGGACGGTCCGGTAAAGGACAAGGCGGCGAAGGATGCGACGGCGGAAGTCGATTATTTCGCCAAGGGCATGGCGAAGGTGAAGTCGCTCGACGACTTCCTCGACGACAGCCGGCTGACCGATCTGGTGCTGAAGGCCAACAACCTTGATCCGAAGGATTACGACAAGGCGACGCTGAAGAAGATCTTCACGTCCGATCCCGATGACAAGAAGAGCTATCTCAACGCCACCGCCGATGCGCGATTCCAGGACATCGTCGCCGCCTTCAATTTCGATAAGGACGGCAACTTGACCCGCGCCAAGATCGGCACCATCCAGAACAAGGCGGCCGAGGAGCATACGCAGGAGCTCTACGTTCAGCAGACGATGGAAGCCCAGCAAGGCGAAAGCAATGACGGCGTCCGCCTGGCGCTCTATTTCAGCCGCAAGGCCTCGAGCATCACCTCGATCTATGGAATCCTCGGCGACAGGGCGCTTTATCAGGTCATCACCACAGCCTACAGCCTGCCGTCGCAGATCTCCGGCATGGATGTCGCCAAACAGGCCGATCTCATCAACCGCTTCGTCAAGCTCGAGGATCTCCAGGATCCGAAGAAGGTCGACAAGCTGCTACGCCGGTTCACCGCGATGTACGACGTCCAGAACGCCACCCAGCAGTCGCCGGCGCTGATGATCCTGACCAACGGCGGTACGCAGTAGGCCTGATGACGTGCCGGTCAACCTCACGGATCGAGGCTGACCACTTTTCCCGGGTTCATGATATCGGCAGGATCGAAGGCGCGCTTGATGCGGCGCATCAGCTCGATTTCGATTGCCGGGCGAATCGCCGCCAGTTCGTCGCGCTTCAACTGGCCGATGCCGTGCTCGGCGGAGATCGAGCCACCATGGGCAAGCACCAGTCCATGCACGATATGGTTCATCTCATGCCAGCGGGCAATGAAGGCGTCCTTGTCGGCGCCGAGCGGCTGGGAAATATTGTAATGGATGTTGCCGTCGCCCATATGGCCGAAGGCGCAGATGCGGGCGCCAGGCATGGCCGCCATCACCGCTTCTTCGGCCTCGGTCATGAAATGCGGGATCTTCGACACGGGCACGGAAACATCGTGCTTGATCGATCCGCCTTCCGGCTTCTGCGCATCCGACATGCTCTCGCGCATGTGCCAGAGCGCCTTCTGCTGCGCCACGGATGAGGCGATTGCGGCATCCAGCACCAGCCCGGCCTCAAAACCCTGTTCCAGCACGCCACTCATCATCCGCTCCGCCGTCTCGGCCGAATCCGATGTCGAAATGTCGATCAGCACGTACCAGGGATAGGCCGTTTCCAGCGGATCGCGCACGCCGTCGATATGGCGCGTGGTGATCTCGACGCCGAAACGCGGCATCAACTCGAAACCGGTGAGCGAGGCGCCGCAGAGGCTGGAGGCAAGGTTGAAGAGGGCAAGCGCATCCGTCACCGAATTCAGGCCGGCGAAGGCCACCTGATGGCCGAGCGGCTGGGGAAAGAGCTTCAACACCGCGCCGGTGATGATGCCGAGCGTGCCCTCGGCGCCGATGAAGAGGTCGCGCAGGTCGTAACCGGTATTGTCCTTCTTCAGGCGGCGTAAGCCGTCCCAGATCTCCCCGGTCGGCAGCACCACTTCAAGGCCAAGGCAGAGCTGACGTATATTGCCATAGGCAAGCACGGCCGTGCCGCCGGCGTTGGTGGAAAGATTGCCGCCGATGCGGCAGGAGCCCTCGGCGCCAAGGGACAGCGGAAACAGCCGCCCATGCGCCTCAGCCGCCTTCTGCACCTCGGCAAGGATGGCACCGCCATCGGCCACCAGCACGTTCGCCACCGGATCGACATCGCGGATCCTGTTCATGCGTTCGAGCGACAGGATGATATCGGACTTGCCCTGACGCGGTGTCTGGCCACCGACGAGGCCGGTATTGCCGGTCTGCGGCACGATCGCCGTGCCGGTCTCGGTCGCAAGCTTCATGATATCAGAGACTTGCTCGACCGTGCCGGGTTTCAAGAGGAGAGGCGAGGAGCCATGATAGAGGCCGCGGTTTTCGATCAGATGCGGCGCAAGATCGGCCTCGCTGCGCAGCGCGTATTTTTCGCCGACGATCGCCGCGAAGCGGTCGAGGAGTTCGGTGGAAATGCTGGAATTGCTCATCGGGCTCGGTCCTTCATCGTGATGCACGGTCCTTCAGTCGCGGGGCGCGGCTGCCCGCTGCAGGCGGTCGTTGATCGCCTCGCCCAGCCCCTCCCCGGGAATGGGCGAAAAGGCAATGCTCCGGGCGCCGCTCGCATCGGCCCGCTTCATATAGTCGAAAAGATTGGCGGCGGCCTCGGCAAGGTCGCCGCGCGGGCTAAGATCAAGGACGATCCGCGCACTGTCCGCGCCGGAGACCGCAGCGCTGCCGAAGGCGATCAGCGCTTCGCCAGGTTCGACTGCCGTTGCATTGAGGCGCACGGAAGCACCCGGCGCGTAATGGGAGGCAAGCATGCCCGGCGCTTCGATGGTCGCCGATGCCGTCTTCGCCCGCAGCAGCGGTTGGCCCGCAACGCGCTCGATCTCGCGCGCCGCCAGCCCACCCGGCCGAAGCAGCCTGAGTTGGCCACCCTCTGCCTTGACGATCGTCGATTCGACGCCGACAGCACTCGGACCTGCGTCGAGGATCAGCGGGATTTTCGCTCCGAGATCGGCTTCGACATGGGCGGCGCTCGTGGCGCTGATCCCGCCTGAGGTATTGGCGCTGGGGGCTGCGAGCGGCCGTCCGAAGGCGCCGATCAAAGCGCCTGCAAACCCCTTCGGCACGCGGATGCCGACGCTGTCGAGCCCGGCGGTCGCCAGCGAATGGATCGGGCTTTCCCGCTTCAGCGGCAGCACGAGGGTCAGCGGGCCGGGCCAGAAGGCTTTGGCGAGCGCCCGCGAGACCGGGTCGAACTCGGCATGTTTTTCGGCCATGGCGAGGTCGGCCATGTGGCAGATTAGCGGGTTGAAGCGCGGCCGTCCCTTTGTCTCGTAGATGCGGGCGATGGCCAAAGGATTGGTGGCGTCGGCGGCAAGGCCGTAGACGGTCTCCGTCGGGATGGCGATGGCAAAGCCTCCGGCAAGAGCGGCTGAGGCCGCCTCGATCGCTGCCTGCCTGTCTGCCTCTATGTCGATGGTGCGTGCCATGTCCTGCCCGTGTTCGTCCCGGCAGTCATTAGGCTTTCCGCCGCCTGCGATCAATCGCGTTGTTCATCTATGCATGTCGCCCAAAAGTGTGCAGCGGTTTTGGGGTTACGACATGCATCAAGCCAGGATTATGCATGTCGCCCAAAAGTGTGCAGCGGTTTTGGGACCACGACATGCATCAAGCAAGGACCGCGTCGCAGCTTTATAGCTGCCGGATGATTTCGCGCAGCTGTTCGTTGCGGGCGCCGAGCAGCAGGATGTTGCGGATCGCTGCTTGCGGATCGTGGGTGCGGAAGAGCAGGCCGTTGCCGCGCACCGACCGGTCGATGGTCATCTTTTCCGCGGAGTTCTCGCCAGGTTTGATCGCGACGGCGAAATACATGCGGGAATAACCAACGTCGATGCGCTCAAAGAAGTTGTCGTTGTCGCCGATGTCGGAGTAGAAATTGGCGATGTAGAAAGCCCAGCTCACCTCTTCGTAATGGGCGAACTTCGTCCGTGCGGCGGTGACGTGGCAATAGCCGAGATGCGGGCTATCCTGCAGCGTCCGGTGGAAGATCATCTTCGGAAACTGGATCGAATGGTGGAAACCGTTGATGTTCTGATGCGTTTTTTCGCCGGCCACCTGCAGCTTGCGGCCGGTCTTTGCGGCGACCTCGTCATGGGTGAAATACCGCTTTTCCTCTGCCAGCCAATGCCGCCGCTCGCGGGGAATGCGGCCGGTGCGCAAGAATTCGGAATGAGCGGCAATCAGCTGCGGCTCTTGCGATCTGCTCGCATCTTTCGCGTCGAAATAACGGAGTTTGGCCATGGTTCGCGTTCTTCGGTCGGTCGGTGATCACCAGGAGGATAGGACCGTATGCTTAAGGCGATGTTAAAAAATGGTCCGCAGCCGGCCGGCGGAAGGGCAAATGCCGGCAGATGTCGCAAACGCGATGGCGGTCGATCTCGGCAGCAGACCTCTTTGCGGAGCGGGTCTTTACGCCATGTCGCAATTGACGATAATTGCGCGGAGAGTCGGGCGATGTCATCGACTGGGATCGGCAGCTTGCGGCTTGCCGCATCCTGTCGTCAATTTCGAAGCCGATGTCGCATTACAACCAAGCGGCAGGCAGGCTCGGTGATTAAATGACGCCATGAACACTTCTCCCGAAGGAGAAGGAAGCGGGCGCGCTTCCGCCGGCCTTCTTGCCGGAAGGGCGGCAGCCGGGTGCACGAGGACATGAAGATGGATATTCGCAGCAACGTTTTGCGTCAGCTCAAGAGCCGCCGTGAGGGCTTCAGCCTCGAACAGCCGTTCTATATCGACGAGGATTATTTCCAGCTCGACATGGAGATGATCTATTATCGCGACTGGCTGTTTATCGGCCATGATTGCGAGCTGCCGAAGCCGGGCGCCTATTTCACTGTTCAGATCGGCACCTATCCCGTCGTCATCGTCCGCGGCCGTGACAATGTCATCCGCGCTTTCCACAACAGCTGTCGCCATCGCGGTTCGCGCGTCTGCACCAAGGAGCATGGCTCCTCCGTGCGTCTCGTCTGCCCCTATCATCAATGGACCTATGATCTCGAAGGCAAGCTCGCCTTCGCCCGCCACATGGGCGATGATTTCGACAAGACTGGCTTCAACCTGAAACCCGTCCATTGCGAAATCGTCGCTGGTTATGTCTTCATCTGCCTTGCCAACACCGCTCCGGATTTCCAGCCGGTGCGCGACAAGATCGAACCCTATGTCGCGCCGCACCGGATCAGCCAGAGCAAGGTCGCCTTCCAGAACACGATCATCGAGAAGGGCAACTGGAAGCTTGTCTGGGAAAACAACCGCGAGTGCTATCACTGCGCCGCCAATCACCCCGAGCTCTGCCGCACCTATCCCGAGGCTCCGAGTGTCACCGGCACGGATGGCGGCGCCGACGATCCCGAGATCGCCGGCCATTGGGCGCGCTGCGAGGCTGCCGGCCTGCCGAGCAAGTTCCAGATTTCGCCGGACGGTCAGTTCCGCACCGCCCGCATGCCGCTGATCGAAGATGCCGAGAGCTACACCATGTCGGGCAAGCGCGCCGTCAAGCGCCAGCTCTCCGACGATATTTCGATCAGCCATATCGGCGCCATGCTGCTCTTCCACTACCCGACGACGTGGAACCATCTGCTCGGTGACCACGCCATTTCCTTCCGGGTGTTGCCGCTCAGCGCCAATGAGACGGCGGTGACGACCAAGTGGCTCGTCCACAAGGACGCGGTCGAAGGCGTGGATTACAATCTCGAGGAACTGACCCACGTCTGGACCGAGACCAACGATCAGGATCGCCGCATCGTCGAGGAAAACGCCTTCGGCATTCACTCGCCCGCCTATGAACCCGGCCCCTATTCCGCCCTGCATGAGGGCGGCGTCATGCAGTTCCTCGAATGGTATTCGAACTTCATGGTCAACCGCCTGCAGGGCGACCAGGCGAAAATTTCAGCCGTGGCCTAATGCATGTAGCCCGGAACTGTTACGATTCCGGGATAACGGCATGCATGAACAAAGGACTGAAGTGCGTTCCGGGCGACATCATCGGCCTCCCGGTTAATGCCCGGTTCAGATCGATTTCTGTACACATACGAAAGCAGCTGGCCCCCGGCCGCTTTCGGAACCATTCCGGCACGAAAGCGTTGCTGAGCAGGCGGTTATCGCTGTTGAATGGGAGAGAAGAATGTTCGGTTTGAGTAACAAGATCGCGACCGCAATTCTGGCGGCCGCCGTGGTGCTGACGGGCTTTGCGCCGTCGCAGGCAATCCAGATGCCCACCCCCCCGCAGGTGGAAAAATCCTCCGCCGTCGAGAACGTGCAGTACCGCCGCTATTATCGCCCCGGTTACCGTCCGGGCTACCGGCCTGGCTATCGTCCCGGCGCCTACTACCGGCCCGGCTATTACGGTGGCTATCGCGGATATTCCTATTACCGCCCGGGATACCGCCGCTATAACGGCTACTGGTATCCGCTCGCCGCCTTCGGCGCCGGCGCGGTCATCGGCGGCGCCATTGCCGCACAGCCGCGTTACGTCGCACCTGCGCCGCGCATGGGTTCGAGCCACGTCGCCTGGTGCGCCAACCGCTACCGGTCATACCGCGCCTACGACAACACGTTCCAACCCTATAACGGCCCGCGCCAGCAGTGCTATTCGCCGTATTGATAAGGCGTAGGAAGCGCGCTGCGCTTCCAATCGCTAAGTGTCAACGCAGCGTGATGCCATAGGCGCAGCGCCGTCATTCGTTGCGTCGGCGGTGAGTTCGGCCGGAACGTAACCCCACCCTCCGTCATCCTCGGCCTTGAGCCGAGGATCCATGCCCGCGGCTGATGGAGGGCAACATGGATCCTCGGGTCGGGCCCGAGGATGACGGAGGGTGGGGTGAGCTTCTGGAGCAAGTACCGCGACGTGTGGGGAATGCGCCTCTCCGACAGTCACGCCGAAAATTTCACCCTCAAAGAATATCCACCCGCCTCAGCAGCCACCAGGCAAGGGCAACGGAGGCGAGGATGAGGACGACGGCGTATTCCGTGCCGTAATCGCCGACGGAGAAGGGCAGGTTTGCCGTGTTCATGCCGAAGAAGCCCGTCACCAGGGTCGGCGGCAGCAGGAAGGCCGTCATGATCGACAGCAGATAGAGGTGACGGTTGGTCTCGGAGGATTGTTTCGAATCGATTTCTTCGTGCAGCAGGCGTGCCCGATCCTGCAGCGCATAGATATCGTGGTCGACCGTTTCCAGTCGGCCGGTCAGCCGCCGCGCTACATCGTCGAAGCCGAAGGGCATCTCGTCCTCGTCGGCTGCCGCCGCCAGGCGCATCAGCGCCAGCACCGTGCGCAGATGCCGATGCAGCCTGACCACGGTTCGCCGCACCGGCGCCAGGCGCCGGCGCTCGTCGCGTTGCGCACTGTCGTAGACGATATCCTCGATCTGGTTCAGCTCTTCAGTGAGTTCGATGACGATCGCAATCAGCGTCCGCTGGAATTCGGTCACCAGCAGTTCGAACAGATCGACCGGCCGCGAGAATTTGCCCGGATTCTTATCGATCAGCGCCAGCGCCCGTTCGACGCTGCGCAGCGGCTGCAGCCTTGTGGTGATGATGAAGCGGTCGGACATGGCGAAATGCAGCCAGCCCAGATTGTTGGTATCCTCGGCGAACTCGCGCTGACAGTCGACGAGCGTGCCATAGAGCATCTGCTCGTCGACGGTGATGGCCGCATGCGTATCCCGCGTCGTCAGCGCCGATTTCGCGTCCTCCGTCAGCCCCTCCAGCGTATCGAGCAAGGCCGGTACGCGGGCGTCGACAAGGTTGAGGTGCAGCCAGTAGAAACAGTTATCCGCGGTCAGTTCCGCCACCGTCGCACTGTTGTTCAGCCGCACCGCGGCCTTTTCATCCGGCGAGAAGCGATAGGCCCAGACAAAACCGGGTATGTTGACGGGCAATGTGTCCAATGTTCGCCGATCCTTTGCGAAGGCGATGTCTTCCCTTAAAGTATGTCGCGCAAAAGTGTGCAGCGGTTTTGCGATAACGACATGCGTAAAAACAAGATCTAAAGCGCGACGAGCGAATCTGAAAGATCGCGACGCGCTTTGGAGTTTGTTCATGACGTCCATTTGGCCGACGGTGCAAGCGCAAAGCGTCATTTCAGCCAAACTATCGCATGACCACTAAAGAAATCGAAATTGACGTTTACGTAAAAATCAATTAGCCCTTGCCTCGGAGGGGCTTTGCCGTGCGCGAAGCCGGTCTGCGGAGGAAAAACCATGTACAAGGCGCCCGTCGAGGAAATCGCATTCACGCTGAAGCATGTCGCCGGCATGGGCGAGGCGATCTCAAAGGGGCTTCTCGGCGATCTCGGCGAGGATCTCGTCGACGCCATCCTCGCCGAGGCGGGGCGTTTTGCCACAGAGGAAGTGGCCCCGCTTGCCGAAATCGGCGACCGCCAAGGCGCCCGCCTGATCGATGGCGAGGTCAGGCTGCCGGATGGCTGGCGCGATCTCTACCGCCATTGGATTGCCGGCGGCTGGAACGGACTGACGGCGCCCGAGGCTTTCGGTGGCCAGGCCTTGCCGCATATGCTGAATGTCGCAGCCCTCGAAATGTGGAATTCCGGTTCCATGGCCTTCGCGCTCGCTCCGACGCTGACGATGGGCGCCATCGAGGCGGTCAGCGTCCATGGCAGTGCTGCGCTGAAAGACAAATATCTGGAGAGGATGGTCTCCGGCGAATGGACCGGCACCATGAACCTGACCGAGCCGCATGCCGGCTCCGATCTTGGCGTGCTGAAAGCCCGCGCCGAGCGCCGCCACGACGGCAGCTACCGCCTTTTCGGCCAGAAGATCTTCATCACCTGGGGCGAGCACGACGCGGCCGACAATATCATCCATCTGGTGCTGGCCCGCCTCCCGGATGCGCCGTCCGGCACACGCGGCATTTCGCTGTTTCTGGTGCCGAAATTCCTGGTGAACGACGACGGCTCGCTTGGGCCCCGCAACGATCTGTTCTGCCATTCACTGGAGCACAAGCTCGGCATCCATGGTTCGCCGACCTGCACGATGATCTACGGCGACGGAAAATTCGGCGGTGAAAAGGGCGCTGTGGGATGGCTGGTCGGCGAGGAGAACAAGGGGCTCGCCTGCATGTTCACGATGATGAACAATGCCCGCCTTGCCGTCGGCATGCAGGGCGTGGCGATCGCCGAGGCGGCCACCCAGAAGGCGCTTGCCTATGCTAGGGAACGCACGCAGGGCAGGGCGCCGGGCTCAAGCGGCGCTGGCATGAGCCCGATCGTCGAACATCCCGATGTCGCCCGCATGCTCCTCACCATGAAAGCGCTGACGCAAGGGGCGCGCGCCATCTCCTATGTCTGCGCTCATGCGATCGACATGTCGCACCGGGCAGGTGACGCCAGCCGCCACTGGCAGGAGCGCGCCGCCCTTTTGACGCCGATTGCCAAATCCTTTTCGACCGATGCCGGCGTCGACGTCGCCTCGCTCGGCATCCAGGTGCATGGCGGCATGGGTTTTATCGAGGAGACAGGCGCGGCGCGTTATCTCCGCGATGCCCGCATCGCGCCGATCTACGAGGGCACCAACGGTATCCAGGCGATCGACCTCGTCACCCGCAAGCTGCCGCTCTCCGGCGGCGATCAGGTAAAGGGTTTCATCACCGAGCTTAAGCAGATCGCCGATGGCGTCCGATGCTCCAATGTCAATGGTTTCGGCGAGACCGCTGTGCGGCTCGACACTGCGATCGCCGATCTCGAACAGGCGACCGCCTGGCTGATCAAAACACTTGCCGATGACAAGGCCGCCGAGGCGCTCTCCGGTGCCACCCCCTATCAGCGCCTGTTCGGGCTGGTGCTCACCGGCTGCTATCTTGCCAAGGGTGCTCTCGCCGAGGGAGCCGATGGGGCAGGTGAAAACCGCATCGCGCTCTGCCGCTTCACCGCCGAAAACCTGCTGGCCGAGACCGCAGCCCTTCGCGACCGGGTCGTCAATGGCGCAGCAAGCCTTGCCGCCGCCCGCATCCTGCTTGCCTGAGGAGACCTTATGACCGATCACGTCATCGTCGAGCAGCCTTCCGCCCATCCCGGCGTCCAGTTGATCCGCTTCAACCGGCCGGAGAAGAAAAACGCCATCACCCGCGCCATGTACCAAACCATGGCCGATGCGCTGAATGCGGCGAATGCCGATCCCGCTATCCGCGTAACCGCCTTCCTCGGCACCGAAGGCTGTTTCTCGGCCGGCAACGACCTCAACGATTTTCTCGCTGCTGCAATCGGCGGCGGTGGCCTGGGACAGGAGATCCTCGATTTCCTCTATGCGCTGGTGAACGCCGAAAAACCCGTCGTCTCCGGCGTCGACGGTCTGGCGATCGGCATCGGCACGACGATCCATCTCCATTGCGACCTGACCATCGCGTCAAGCCGCAGCCAGTTTCGCACCCCTTTCGTCGATCTGGCGCTGGTGCCGGAGGCGGCTTCCAGCCTCGTCGCGCCGCGCCTGATGGGTCATCAGCGCGCCTTCGCCATGCTTGCAGCCGGCGAAGCTTTCTCGGCCGAAGAAGCAAAGGAAGCCGGCCTGGTCTGGAAGATCGTTGAGTCAGGCGAGGTCGATGCCATGACGCTTGGCCTCGCCGCAAAGCTCGCGGCCAAGCCGCCGGAGGCGCTGCGCATCGCCCGCGATCTCATTCGCGGCGATCGTGGCGAGATCATCGCCCGCATCGACGAGGAGGCCCGCTATTTCTCCGCGCGGCTGAAAAGCGCCGAGGCCCGGGCGGCCTTCGAGGCCTTCATGCGCCGCTGAGCGCCGCCTGGCATCGCTTCGCGGCGATCGACACCAACACCCGGAGCAAACGGATAGCGATTAGACCGCCGGCACGTCGAATACTTCGCCAGCCCTGAGCGGCCGGAACCGTTCCGGGGGAATATCATGCTCGCGCATTGCGTCCTGCAGCGCTTTTGCCGGCGCGTCGACCGCTTCATTTGTCAGTTGGAACGTGGCGAAGTGATGCCCGGCCACATAGGCCGCATTTGCCAACGTCATCCCGATCACCGCCTCCTGCGGATTCTGGTGCTGCCCTTTCATGAACCATCGCGGCTCGTAGGCGCCGAAGGGTAAAATGGCCAAGCGAAAGCCGCCGTGCTTCTGCTGTGCCGCTTTGTAATTGATGCCGTCGTGAAAACCCGTATCTCCGACGTGATAAATTTTTCCGGCGGGAGTCGACAAAACGAACGACGCCCAGAGCGCCATCCGGCGATCGGCGGTTCCGCGGGCCGACCAATGGTGTGCAGGCTCCGCGTCAATGCTGATTCCGGCGTGCGAAATGCGCTCGCCCCAGTCCATAGATGTCGTCTCTATATCGGGCACGGCACGCCGTATGATCGTGTCATTGCCAAGTGGCGTCACGACACGCGGCCGATGCTTCGCACCCAACCGCCTGAGTGTTGCGATATCGAGATGATCATAATGATTGTGCGATACCAGCACGAGATCAATCGGCGGCAAATCATCGAACGCGATGCCCGGTGGGACGACGCGCCTGGGTCCGGCAAAAGCGAAGGGACTCGCGCGCTCCGACCATACCGGGTCGGTGAGGATATTGAGCCCGGCGACCTGCACGAGCATTGTTGCATGGCCAACCATGGTCACCCTTAGATCCTCGCCGTCGACGTGTGGATCCGGCTTGGCCATCGCGTAAGGACTTGGGACCGACCTCGGCCAACGCTCTCGGCCACCGCCGAATTGCCAGCGCATCAGGTCGCGGAAACCAAGGGGCTCAATACCTTCGGGATTGAAGAAATGCGTGCCGTCGAAATGATCGGACACTGGGCCGCTATAGTATGGGTTGCGTCTTTTGGTCTTTTCGACAGACACGCCTATTTCTCCAGCGTCGCCACCACCTCGACATGCGAGGTCCAGAGGAACTGGTCGATCGGCGTTACTTGCGCGATCCGGTAACCGCTCTCGACGAGGATCGCGAGATCCCGCGCCAGCGTCAGCGGATTGCAGCTGACGGCCACGATCTTCTTCACCGCCGAACGGGCAAGCTCCTGGCACTGGAACTCGGCACCGGCGCGCGGCGGGTCGAAGACGACGGCATCATAGGGCTTGAATTCCTGCGTCATCAAAGGACGGCGAAAGAGATCGCGCTTTTCGACGGTGACCGGCTTCAGCCCCTGCGTGTTGCGGGCGGCATGATCGAGTGCTGCGAGCGCCTTTGCCTCGGCTTCGACGGCGTGCACACGGCCGATCCGCGCCAGGCGCAGCGAAAACGTGCCGGCGCCGGCAAAGAGATCGGCGATCCGCTTCGACTTGCCGACATGAGCAAGCACCAGTTCGGCCATCGCCTCTTCCGCGGGCTTGGTTGCCTGGGTGAAGCCGCCCGGCGGCGGTGAAACCTGGACGCCGCCGAATTCGACCATCGGCTTCGACGGCTCGACGAGGATTTCGCCGTTCAGCGAAACACGCGCGATGCCGCGCAGGCTGAGCGCGGTCTCGATCGCCTTGCGCCGCTGCGCGTCGGACAGCTTCTTCACCTCGTCGACTGAGATATCGAGGCCGGAAAGCGTTTCTAGCACGGCAACGCGGAAGGGTTCGGCACTGGTCGCCAGCGATGCGGCAATTGCCCTGATCGCCGACAGCCGGGCGATGATCCCTGCCGACGAGATCGGACATTCTTCGATGGCGACGATATGGTGGCTTTCGGCCTGGTTGAATCCAACAAGCATGTCCCTCTCGGTCTTGCGCGCCGCAAACACCACGCGCCGCCGTTCGCCTGGCCGAGCCGGAACGATCTCGCCGACATCTGATGTCAGCCCCTTGGATTTCAGCGCATCGATGACCAACTGTCGCTTGAAGGCGCGGTAGGGCGCATCTGCCATATGCTGCAGCGTGCAACCGCCGCAGGTGCCGTTGACGCCATCCGGGCCGAAATGCCGGCAGGGCGGCTCCTGCCGGTCGGGCGAGGGCGTCGTGATCGACATGATCGTGCCCTGGCTCTTGACGCGGGCAATCGCCACCGTTTCCCCAGGCAGGGAAAAGGGTACATAAACAGGTCCGCCGGCGCTGCTGGCGATGCCGTCGCCCTGGGCGCCGAGCTTCTCGATCTTGACGGTTTCGGTGCTCACGGTTTCAATCCTGCCAGAAGAAATTCCTGATTGCCATCGCCGCCGGAAATCGGGGAGGGGATGAGGCCGAGGCTTTTCCAGCCCATGTCCTCGATGAACCAGCGCTCCAAT
>NZ_VSZV01000184.1:0-11198 GCF_008919455.1 Rhizobium sp. PEPV16 | reverse complement strand
CACCGGCTTTTATCCGCGCGGCCAGCTCGTGTCGCCGCTCGACCCGATGCGCCCCGACAGCCCATATGGACTTTCCAAATGCTGGGGCGAACTTGTGGCGGGGCTTTATTACGACACATCGGGCATTCGCTCTCTTTCCATCCGCATCGGCAATGCGGGCACCTATCCCAACAGCGAGCGATCCATTGCCATCTGGATCAGCGCGCGAGACCTGGCGCAATTGGTCAGGATCGGCCTTTCGCACCCGTTGATCGCAGCAACAGTGGTCTACGGCGTTTCTGACACCGAGGAGATGTGGTGGGAGAACGATCTGGCGACACGATTGGGCTACCAGCCGCAGGACCGGCCGCGTGACCACGCCCTGATCGAAGAGGGATCCGAAGGGCCGGTCGCGCTGGCGTTCCAGGGTGGCGGGTTCTGTGAGATCAATCACGACGGCACCATCCGCATGCGCGACGCCGATGGCTTGGCCAAGAGCCCGGAGACGGTTGAATGACGGCGCCTCGGGTCATCCGCCCGGACGTCCGTTCCGTTATCCAGCAACCGCTGACGGTCGGTGAATCGCCGGTATGGGACGAGGAGACCGGCACTCTGTGGTTCGTCGATATTCTGGCGCCGGCACTCGTCCGGCTTTCGCATTCAGGAAAGATCGACCGCTTCGACATGCCGGCCGCAATCGGCGCGCTCGGGCTTTGCCGCGATCACAGGATCGTCGTGGGGCTCCAGACGGGCGTCCATCTCTTCGATCCGGATTCGGGAGATTTCGAGTTTGTGTGCGATCCGGTTGGACGCGACATCAATTGCCGCCTCAATGACGGAAAGGTCGGCCCCGACGGGCACTTCTGGATCGGCTCGTTCAGCGAAGCCAAGCCGCAGACCAATGAGGCCGCACTTTTCTGCGTGAGCGCCGACGGCAGCACGCGGACCGTGGCCACAAAACTGACGAGCTCCAACGGCCTTGCCTGGTCGCCGGACGGCCGGCGGATGTATCACTCCGACAGCCGGCAATGCTTCCTGCAGGCATTCGACTTCGATCCTGATACGGGCGACCTCGGCGATGGGCGCCGGCTTCGCAGCTTCACGGAAGACGAGGGTCGGCCGGACGGAGCGACAACCGATCGTGACGGGTTCTACTGGAGCGCCGGCGTTTCCGCCGGCCGCCTCAACCGAATATCGCCCGAAGGCGAAATCGTCGAAATCTACATTCTGCCGGTCCCCGCACCGACGATGCCGTGTTTCGGGGGGCCGGATCTGCGTACCCTCTTCGTCACGAGCCTGTCGACGGATCGCAGCGGGCGTTTCGAAGCGGGAACGGTGATCGCCTTCGACGTGGATGCAAAGGGCCTGCCGCCCTTCCGCTTCGGGGATCATCCCGTCGGATGACAGCGTGCCTATCCTTCGGGTGACGACGGATTGATGGAAAGATAACGGGGAAGAAAGATGAGCATCGCAACCATGCGCAAGGCGCTTACAGGCGTATCGGGTGTTCCGGTCACCGCCTATGACGGCAGGGGTGAAGTCGAACCCCGGATCACGGCGAAGGTCTATGAGCGGGTGGCGGCAGCGGGCATTCACAACATCGTCGCTGCCGGCAATACCGGGGAATTCTATGCTCTGACACCGCAGGAAATCAGGATCGTCCACGAGGCGGCGGTTTCAGGTGTCGACGGCAAGGCACCGGTGACGGCGGCGATCGGCCGGTCGCTGCGCGAGGCGATCGGCATGGCGAAAGATGCGGCCGCGATCGGCGCATCCGCCGTCATGTCGCATCAGCCCGTCGATCCTTTCGCAGCACCTGCGGCCCAGATCGACTATTTCTGCAATCTTGCGGATGCTTCCGCCCTGCCGCTCATCGCCTATGTCAGGGCGGATGGTTTCGCCGTCGCCGATATCGTCCGCCTCGCAAATCACGGCAATATTGCCGGCATCAAATTCGCCACAAGCGATCTGATGTTGTTGTCGAGAGCGATCCCGGCGGCGAGCCCCGGCGGCGCGCTGTTCGTCTGCGGCCTGGCGGAGAGCTGGGCGCCGACATTTACCGCAGCCGGCGCCCGCGGCTTCACGTCCGGCCTCGTCAATGTCGCGCCGAAGCTCTCGCTTGCGGTCCACGCTGCGCTTGAAAAAGGCGATTTTGCCGCCGCCAGGGCGATCGTCAACAAGCTCGAGCCATTCGAGCGGATGCGAACCAAATTCCGCAATGGCACGAACGTGACCGTCGTCAAGGAAGCCGTCACCTATTCCGGTCTCGATGTCGGTCCCGTGCGTGTGCCGGGATTGCCGCAGCTCGACCAGCATGACCGCGAGGAGCTTCATCGGCTGCTTCAAGGCTGGGAGGCCGAAGGCGACATTCAAACTCATTCAGACCAGTCGGCCGTAAAGGCGGCCGGCTGATTTCGACGCTATCCACAAACAACAGGATTGGGAGGTCTTGAGATGCTGAGACAAGTACTGACAACGATCGCAATTGCCGGCGCCCTGACGACGGCGCAGCCCAGCTTCGCGGCGTCGCCGCCCAATATGCTGGTGATCGGCACCAATCTCACCGGTATAAGGACGCTCGATCCAGCGCAGAACAATGCCCGCACGGTTTCCGAACTGATCTCGAACCTCTACGACAACCTCGTGCAGCTGTCGCCGGACGATCTTAAGACGCTGAAGCCGATGCTCGCGACGCAATGGAGCGTCTCGGCGGATGGTAAGATCATCACGCTGACATTACGCGACGACGCCGTCTTCCAGAGCGGCAACAAGGTGACCGCCGAGGATGCGGCCTGGTCGATCCAGCGCGTCATCAAGATGGGCCAGGTCGGCTCCACCGACATCGCGCTCTGGGGCTTTACGCCTGAAAACGTCGAAAAGCTCGTTCGCGCAAAAGACGAACACACGCTCGAGATCGAGCTGCCGCAGTCGGTCAATACCGATCTGGTGCTCTATTCGCTGGCGGGCTCGTCGATCGGCATCGTCGACAAGAAGACGGTTCTGTCGCACGAGGCGAACGGCGATTTCGGCGGCGCCTGGCTTTCCGCCAATTCTGCCGGCAGCGGCCCATTCAGCCTGGCGCAGTGGCGGCCGAACGATGTCGCGATCTTCAATGCGCAGCCGAAATATTGGGACGGCAAGCCGGCCATGGCGCGCGTCGTCGCCCGTCATATCCCGGAATCCGGCAATCTCCGGCTTCAGCTCGAAGCCGGCGACGTCGATGTCGGCCAGTATGTGGCAAGCGGTGACCTCGATGCGCTCGCCACCAACAAGGACATGGTCATCGAGAATGTCCCGGGTCTTGGCTTCTACTATATCGCCCTCAATCAGAAAGACCCGGATCTGCAGAAGCCGAAAGTTCGCGAGGCCTTCCAGCATGCCTTCGACTGGAAAGCGATCTCCGGCAACATCATGCGCCATACGGGCTTTCCCTGGCAGTCGATGATCCCGCGCGGCATGATCGGCGCTCCCGGCGAGGCGGAGGTGCGCTACGATTACGATCCCGCCAAAGCCAAGCAACTGCTGGCGGAGGCCGGATATCCCAATGGCCTGAAGAAGGTGCTCAATCCGTCGGGAGCCCCGACCCTGCCCTTCGCCGAAGCGCTGCAGGCGA
This sequence comes from Rhizobium sp. PEPV16, assembly GCF_008919455.1. Taxonomy (NCBI): domain Bacteria; kingdom Pseudomonadati; phylum Pseudomonadota; class Alphaproteobacteria; order Hyphomicrobiales; family Rhizobiaceae; genus Rhizobium; species Rhizobium sp. PEPV16. The sequence goes on along the minus strand of NZ_VSZV01000184.1, from coordinate 7,606 downwards.
GTGCCCGCGCCGCCGGCATCGATCTCGATCTCGTGCCCGGCGAGTTCACGCCCGCCTTCCGCGAGCGCAAATTCGAAGTGCTGCTCGGCAATTCCGGCGCCCGCCTGCCCGATCCCTTCGCGGTCGCCACGCAATATGCCTTCAACCCCGACAATAGCGACGAAGCACGCCTCGGCAGCTATTACCTCTGGCGCACGGGCATGAAGGTGGACGAACTCAACACGCTCATCGACCAATCGATGAAGGAGCGCGACACGGAAAAGCGCACCGACATCTTCAAGAAGATGGATGGCATCTATGCCGGCATGGCTTCGCCGCTGGTCATCTTCTTCCAGCGAACCGACCCCTATGTCATGCGCGCCAACGTGAAGGGCTATCACGGGCATACGACATGGTCGACGCGCTGGCATGACGTGATCAAGGAGTAGAACGCCGTGGCAAGCGCCGATATGACATCGAAGGGGGAGAGCAGCCGGCACTCCCCGCTGGGCGGGTTCGCCGAGGCGGCCCCGCACCCGGCACTGAGCCTGCTACGGCGCCTGGCGGGACGCGTCGTGGCCGTCGTGACGACGCTGCTCGGCCTGCTCTTCCTGACCTTCTCGATGGGCCGCCTGCTGCCCGCCGACCCGGTGCTCGCCATCACCGGGGCGGAAGTCAGCAAGGAGGTTTACGATCGCGTCTATAACGAGCTGGGTCTTGGGCAGCCGATCTGGATGCAGTTCCTCTCCTACGTCGGCAACATCGCCACAGGCGATCTCGGTATGTCGGCGACGACGGGCCAGCCGATCCTCACCGATCTCCTGACGATCTTTCCCGCGACGATCGAACTTGCGATCATCGCCATGATCATCGGGGCGATCGTCGGCATTCCCTTAGGGGTCACCGCTGCGGTCAGGCGCGGAACCGTTATCGACCACATCGCGCGGATCGTCGCCCTTGCCGGCCACTCCATCCCGATCTTCTGGACCGGGCTGATGGCGCTCTTCGTCTTTTATGCGAAGCTGAAGCTCGTCGGCGCCTCGGGCCGGATCGATGTCTTCTATGAAGGCCTCGTCACGCCGATGACGGGCTTCCTCCTGATCGACGCGGCGATTCAGGGCCAATGGGACGTGTTTTACAACGCCCTTGGCCACATCATCCTGCCGGCGGCTATCCTCGGCTACTATTCCGTCGCCTATATCAGCCGCATGTCGCGGAGCTTCATGCTGGAGCAGCTAAGCCAGGAATACATCATCACCGCCCGGGCCAAGGGGCTCGGCACCCGCAAGGTGGTCTGGCGCCATGCATTCAAGAACATCCGCGTACAACTCCTGACGATCATGGCGCTGACCTTCGGCGGTCTGCTCGAAGGCGCGGTGCTGATCGAGACCGTCTTCGGGTGGCCGGGGCTCGGCCAGTACCTGACCCGGGGGCTGCAGATGAACGACATGAACGTGGTCATGGGTTCGGTGCTGACGATCGGCGCCGTCTTCCTGACGATCAACATCCTGTCGGACTTCCTTTATCGCATTCTTGATCCGAGGACACGGTGACGCCATGACGATCTCCTCTGAGCACGCAGACAGCGTCAACACCGGCGGCCTTCGCACCTGGCTGCTCGCACCGGAGCCTCGAGGCTGGTTCCAGTCATCGGCGCAGCAAATTCACCAGGGCTGGCGGAAATTCAGCCTGCACCCGCTTGGCCTGGCCGGACTAGCCATCATCCTGCTGCTGATCGTCGTGGCGCTCGCCGCCCCCCTGCTGACGAGCTACGATCCGATCGTTCAGGACATGGCCGGGCGGCTTGCCGCGCCATCGGCGAGCCATTGGCTCGGCACTGACAATTTCGGCCGCGACGTCTTTTCACGGGTGATCTATGGCGCCCGCACGACGCTCTACATCATCATGCTCGTCACGGTCATCGTCGCCCCGCTCGGCCTGCTGATCGGCACCGTCTCGGGCTATTTCGGCGGCATCGTCGATGAAATCCTGATGCGCATCACCGATATTTTTCTCTCCTTCCCCGGCCTCGTGCTGGCGCTGGGTTTTGCCGCAGCGCTCGGTCCAGGCATCACCAATGCGATCATCGCGATTTCACTGACGGCCTGGCCGCCGATCGCGCGCTTGGCGCGCGCCGAGACGCTCAGCCTGCGCAAGGCGGACTATATCGCCGCCGTACGCCTGCAGGGCGCGACATCGATCGCGATCATCACCCGTCACATCCTGCCGATGTGCATTCCCTCGGTGATCGTCCGCGTCACCCTCAATATGGCCGGAATCATCATCACTGCCGCCGGCCTCGGCTTCCTCGGCCTTGGCGCGCAGCCACCGTGGCCGGAATGGGGTTCGATGGCCGCCAGCGGACGTGAATTCATGCTCGATAGCCCCTGGGTCATCGCAGCACCCGGCATTGCCATTGCGCTCGTCAGCCTCGCCTTCAACCTTGTCGGCGATGCGCTTCGCGATGTTCTCGATCCCCGAGGTTCAGAATGACAGAGCCCTTGATCGATATTCAGAACCTCGAAATCGCATTTGGCGGCGGACAGGTGCGGGCCGTGCGCGGCGTGAGCTTTTCGCTTGGACAGGAAAAGCTCGGGATCGTCGGCGAATCCGGGTCGGGAAAGTCGACCGTCGGCCGCGCGATCATGAAGCTGCTGCCACCGACGGCGATCGTCAATGCCGAGCGGATGCGCTTTCGCGACGTCGATCTGCTCAAGGCGAACGAAAAAACGATGATGACGATCAGGGGGCGGCGGATCGGCCTGATCCTGCAGGATCCGAAATATTCGCTCAATCCCGTCATGCGGATCGGCGAACAGATCGCCGAGACCTACCGCTTCCATCATCCGAGGACGAGCAAGGTAAAGACCTGGCAACAGGCGCTCGATATGCTCGAGGCCGTCCAGATCCGCGATCCGGAGCGTGTGGCCCGCCTTTATCCGCACGAAATCTCGGGCGGCATGGGCCAGCGGGCGATGATCGCCATGATGTTGATTGCCGAACCCGAAGTGCTGATTGCCGACGAGCCGACCTCAGCGCTCGACGTGACGGTGAGGCTCGAGATCCTGGCCCTGCTCGACGAGCTCGTCTTGCGACGCAATCTCGGGCTGATCTTCATCAGCCACGACCTCAATCTCATCCGGAATTTCTGCGATCGCGTCCTCATCATGTATGCGGGGCGGGTCGTGGAAGTGCTCGAAGCGCGCGATCTCGACAAGGCCCGACATCCTTATACGCAAGGCTTGCTGGCATCCCTGCCGACGATCGAAGATCCCCCTGCCCGGCTGCCGATCCTGAAACGGGATCCGGCCTGGCTTGAAGAATTCGCATTGGAGCCGCCGCGGTGATTAAAATCGACAATCTTACGGTCCGCTTCGGACCCGGGCAGCGACCTGTCGTTCGAGACGTAAGCTTCGCCATCGAAAAGGGAACTGCTTTCGGCCTGGTCGGCGAGTCCGGCTGCGGGAAGTCCACTGTCCTGAGGGCGCTTTCCGGCCTCAACGCCAATTATGACGGCCGGATCGAACTCCAAGGCGAGCCGTTGACTCAACGGCGCAGTCGGCCATTCTTCCGCCAGGTGCAGATGGTGTTCCAGGACCCCTATGGATCTCTCCATCCCCGCAAGACCATCCGCTCGCAGTTGAAAGAACCGCTGCGCAACCAGGGCCTGGATACGAATTCCGTCGACGTCAACGCCGTCCTGAGATCGGTCGGCCTCGATCCGGCGCTGAGCTACAGATTTCCGCACCAGCTCTCCGGTGGCCAGCGCCAGCGCGTGGCGATCGCCCGCGCGCTGATGCTGGATCCGGACGTTCTGCTTCTCGACGAACCGACATCGGCGCTCGATGTCTCAGTGCAAGCCGAAATCCTCAATCTCCTCCAGGATCTGCGCACCAACCGCGGGCTGACCTATCTGCTCGTCAGCCACGACCTCGCCGTCGTCTCGCACATGTGCAGCCGCGTCGCCATCATGGAAGCGGGCGAGATCGTCGAACAGGTCGATGTCGGTGCCCTCCGAAGAGGTGCGGTCGAACACCCCTACTCGCAACGCCTGCTGCGCGCCAGCCGGATGTACGGAAAGGGGTAACTCTCGATCGATACGCGCCTGCTTCTTGAAGTCGTCGCAGGCCCGCCATACACGTCAAGCCGAGCCGGCTGCCTAAACCAAAGGCAGTATCGATCGCCGATGATGTTGCGTAACCTTTGAAAGACGCTCGGCCATTCGCATGTTCACCCCGGCATGCTCAAGATTTTCGCTGGGCGGATCGGGGATTCCCAATCTAGCGTTATCCGCTTGATCAAGAGTACAGGCCAAGGTCGCTTATCACGGCAAATTCGCAACGCTGATAGAACTCCGACAGCGCCCCTCCTCGTTGTGAGATCAACCACACGCTGCTACATCCTTCAGCTGTGGCTGTTTCGAACATTGCAGAAAGTAGAGCGGTCCCTATTCCCTTACCCTGTGCGTCGGGCTGCACTGAAAGCTCGTCCACATAGATGACGGGGCCTGTATGGCGCCGCTGTCGTATCCCGAGCGCAATGCCGAGCACCTTGTCTCCGTCAACTGCCGCAAGTGCAATTGACCTGGGAGTTTCAAGCACATAGGTCACATTTTCTGCAGCCGCCTCAAGGCACCAGCTCTCATTCCACGGAGGCAGGGCATAGGCATTTACCAACACGCTGGCCGCGCCGCTAATGTGTTTTTCAATCAGACGCTCGATCCGAAATGGCATAAACTCGTCTCACGCTACGTGAGGTGACATTCGCCGAAGGCTGTTGATTTCGCAATGGTGTGTTGCCTGCATCCGCAGGTTTTTCGCCTTGTCCCTAAAAAGGTAAAGATCGCGACTACCCTAGGCAGGTCCGGGTCAGCGGGTTCAACCTCTATTTCCAGCTCGTATAATCGTCGGCGACGCAACCAAACGGCGCGCGATCCTGACCGAACCGCTTCTTCAGCTGCTCGCATCCCCACTCGTTCAACGGCGCTGGCATGAGATTGTTGATGTCCATGCCAGGCGATTGGAATGCTGTTGTGGAGGTCGTGACGTACCAAAGCCAGAAGCCGACCACGCCCACGACGATCAGAAGCAACACACCGAAGAAAAGCTGCAGCCGCTTCCAGATCGATACCGTCCTTTTTGGTTCTTCAATCAAAACCGGTGCATTCCGGTCGTGTTTTTGCTGATACGCAAAGGGTGCAAGAGCTGCGGTGCGCTCGTTATCCGCAAGCTCCACGCGCTGCAGACGATCGTCGAGAAGCACCGGCAGGGCCGTATTGCCGTGCCTGACGGCCAGTCCGATCGCCTTGCCATTGGCTTCACCGACGATCAGAGGCTCCTCTCCATTCTTCATGCGCGTGTAAGCCGATCGCCCGGTTTTGTCGTCGGCGATCTTGTCATTATAGGTGATGGAAAGGACGCCGCGTTTGCGGTCGAATGCGGTAATCTCGACCGGGACGGGGGTCAGCATGGCAGGCCGAAGCAATTGGCCCTTGACCCACCAAATGCGGATAGCGAGAAAAATCATCCCCAGGCTCATGCCACCAAACAGTAGCGCAAATACCGTAAGCGTGATGATCCGATTCCAGAGCATGTCCAGACCCAGGCTCATCGTCGCAAGTTCAGGATGATCGGCTGATATCACAAGGCCGGTTTCGTAGTCGCCGGTATGGAAATCGACGAACATGACCTCCACCTCGGTGTCGTAGTCTCGTCCACCGTAGCTGTAGACAAGGCGTGCCTCGCAATCGGTAAGCACTGCCTTGCGTGTCGTGCATCGCCCGTTTTGCACGTCGCCATTTTCGAGCGTCAAAGGGTTCTGGCTGATCTGGAAATCGCGGATCACCCCTGGTGCTTCCGAGACGAATAGAAAGACAGCCAGCGCCAGGATAATGGGCGTCGACCAGAAATAAGCGCTCGGCGTGGAGATGACGTTGCGCGCCAACGAGAGCGGGCGACTAGGAAGAACAAGTGAAGGCAATGGCGTCGGACCCCTCATATGTGACAGCGCAATGGGCTGGCAAGCTCGGGCAGCGGCCAATGAGGCCGCAACTCAAAGCGCTGCGGCGTCCTTTGTGCATCTGAAAAGACGCGCGGCGCTATAGCGGAATTGACGTCGTTCCGGCCGGCTTGCACAATCTCATTGTGTAAGACCGATCTAAAACCTGAGGCGGGAGATCGCAATCCCTTTCAGCCTGCGTGGGCATCATTGGTCCATTGATCTTGTTGAAAACGTGCGCGCTGCGTTGGGAACGACGTCAATGCCTCCCATACGGAACCAAATCATCGCCGAGCGGTTATATGACACCCTCCTCCTCGATCAGCGGAGCGTCATGATGCGGATGTTAAGCGGCCCGAAAGTTACTCAGATGATCAAGGTCCTTGCCTGCGCCATTGCCGCTGCGACGGCGTCAATGCTCATGGCCGGCTCCGCCAATGCCGACGAGTCTGCTTTCCTCAAGACATTGGCAGGAAATTGGAGCGGTAAGGGTACGGTGAAAGTGCGGACAAATGCACCCACCTTGAAAGTCACTTGCCGTTTCAAGTCGGATGCGAATGCAGGTTCCCTTGCACTCAATGGGCGCTGCACCAGTCTCGCCATTTTTTCCCGTGTCATCAGCGCCAACCTCAGGGCCAGCGGTGAAACCTACACCGGCTCCTACGTGGGCGCGGGCACCGGCACCGCGGGCCTCGGCGGAAAACGCGCTGGTAATGCCATAAACCTCGCGATCAAATGGGCGAAAGAGGTCAATGGCGACCGACGTGCGCAGATGACGATCGAAAAAACCGGGGCGTCGGGCATGCGTCTCACAACCGTCGATACCGACCCCGCAACAGGTCGATCGGTTGTGACGAGCCGCATTGAGCTTCGTCGGAGCTGATATCTTTTTGCATTCAAAGAGCCGTTGTCGTGCTAAAGGGTTGATAGAGAAGCCCCGAAGCTATAGTTTCGCCTTCGCAAATCGTCGAACGATACAAGGAAATAGTTATCTCATGCCGACAGGTACCGTTAAATTCTTCAATGACGACAAGGGCTTCGGCTTCATTACCCCTGAGGGTGGCGGCCAGGACGTTTTTGTTCACGTGTCTGCGCTGCAGAGCGGCGGGTCGCTCCGCGAAGGCGACAAGGTCAGCTTCGAAATTGGACAGGATCGCAAGACCGGAAAATCGAAGGCTGAGAACGTCTCGACGCTCTGATCGAAATCGAAGATGGCCCAGCCTGCGTTGAGCGGGTTGGGCTCATCGTGACGAGTCGCGGGCGCGAATGCCTTCGTACTCTAAAGCGCATCGTGATCTTCGCGCTTTAGAGGCTTTGTGTCGTCGTTGTCGCAAAGCCGCTGCACAGTTTTGCGCCACATGCTTTAAGCCGAAACGCCGACGATTGAGCCTGGCCGTGTCGTTTGATGTCCGCGCCTTTGAAATCATGAATATGACGCGTGAGGACGCTCATGCCAGCGCAGTGGCGGCAATCAGAGCATTTTCTCTCTGACAAAGGATGCTTCATGCATTCGTTTTAGACGATGCGATGAGCTGACCACATCACGCCCCTGATAGAATGCTATTCGCGGCCTTCTCGGCAATCATGATCACCGGCGAGTTGGTGTTGCCCGACACGATCGTCGGCATGA
>NZ_VSZV01000328.1:0-56415 GCF_008919455.1 Rhizobium sp. PEPV16 | reverse complement strand
GCTGGACAGGAGAACGAAAGCGGCAGTCGCGAGAAAACGCTTGGTCATAGCAAATATCCGGCAAGGGTTGAAAACGGTTCGACCGGCGCCAATGCTCCCTTGGGAGGCACGCCGACCGCTTCATGCGCCGGTTGTTTGACGGAGTTGTTACGGTTCTTCGTCAGTTCCGTGAAATCGTGAATGCTAAAATGCGGCGCGCCGAACCCGTGTCTATCCGACCGTTCGGCGAGCTCGATGGTATATTCTAGATATCGAGGTTTTCGGCGAAGGCTGCGCGATCCTGGATGAAGCGGAAGCGGGCTTCCGGCTTGGTGCCCATCAGATCGTCGACGGCGGCGCGGGTGCCTTCGAAATCCACCTCGTCGATCAGCACCTTCAGCAGGGTGCGCTTGGACGGATCCATCGTGGTTTCCTTAAGCTGGGCGGGCATCATTTCGCCGAGGCCTTTGAAGCGGCTGATCTCGACCTTGGCCTTACCCTTGAACTCCGTCTGCATCAACTCGGCGCGATGATTGTCGTCGCGGGCATAGGCGGATTTCGCCCCTTGGGTGATCTTGTAAAGCGGCGGCACGGCAAGGAAGAGATGGCCGCCGCGCACCAGCTCCGGCATCTCCTGATAGAAGAAGGTGATGAGCAGCGAGGCGATGTGGGCGCCGTCGACGTCGGCATCGGTCATGACGATGATGCGTTCGTAGCGCAGGTCTTCGTCGCGGTATTTCGAGCGGGTGCCGCAGCCGAGAGCCTGGACGAGATCGGCGAGCTGCTGGTTGGCGCCGAGTTTTTCGCGGCCGGCGCTGGCAACGTTCAGGATCTTGCCGCGCAGCGGCAGAATTGCCTGGTTGGCGCGGTTGCGCGCCTGCTTGGCCGAACCGCCTGCCGAATCGCCCTCGACGATGAAGAGTTCAGCGCCCTCGGCGGTGTTCTGCGAGCAATCGGCGAGCTTGCCGGGCAGGCGCAATTTGCGCACAGCGCTCTTGCGGTTGACTTCCTTTTCCTTGCGGCGGCGCAGACGCTCCTCAGCGCGCTCGATCACCCAGTCGAGCAGCTTGGCCGACTCGTTCGGATTGTCCGCAAGGTAATGGTCGAAGGGATCGCGGAGCGCGTTCTCGACGATGCGCTGGGCCTCGACTGTCGCAAGCCTGTCCTTGGTCTGGCCGACGAATTCCGGCTCGCGGATGAAGACCGACAGCATGCCGACGGCCGAGATCATCACGTCGTCGGTGGTGATCTGCGCGGCGCGCTTGTTCTGCGTCAGCTCGGCATAGGCCTTCAGGCCCTTGGTCAGCGCAATGCGCAGCCCCGCTTCATGGGTGCCGCCTTCGGTCGTCGGGATGGTGTTGCAATAGGAATGCACCTGCGGATCGCCGCCATACCAGGTGATCGCCCATTCCATCGAGCCGTGGCCGCTCACCTTCTCCGTCTTGCCAGCGAAAATCTCGCGGGTGACGGTGAACTCCTTGCCCATCGTCGCCTGGAGATAGTCCTTGAGGCCGCCGGGGAAGTGGAACACGGCCTTGTCAGGGACCTCGGAACCTTCGGGCAGCACGCCCGCCTCGCAGCTCCAGCGGATCTCGACGCCGCCGAACAGATAGGCCTTCGAGCGCGCCATGCGGAAGACGCGGGCGGCGTCGAACCTCATGTGATCCCCAAAGATCTGGGGGTCGGGATGGAAGCGCACACGGGTGCCGCGGCGATTGTGGACGTCGCCCAACTCTTCGAGCCCGCCCTGCGGCAGGCCGCGGGAGAAGCGCTGGCGGTAGAGCTTGCGGTTTCGCGCCACCTCGACCTCGAGGTCGTCGGAGAGCGCGTTGACGACCGAAACGCCGACACCGTGCAGGCCGCCCGACGTCTCATAAGCCTTGCCGTCGAATTTGCCGCCGGCATGCAGCTTGGTCATGATGACTTCGAGCGTCGACTTGCCCGGCACTTGCGGATGGTTCTCGACCGGGATGCCGCGACCGTTGTCGGAGACGGTGAGATAACCCTCGAGGTCGAGATAAACCTCGATGAAATTGGCATGCCCGGCGACCGCCTCGTCCATCGCATTGTCGATGACTTCGGCAAAGAGGTGGTGCAGCGCCTTTTCATCGGTGCCGCCGATATACATGCCCGGGCGCATACGCACCGGCTCGAGGCCTTCGAGGACGCGGATCGACGAGGCGCCGTAATCATCGGAGTTCGAGGCGGTAGGCGCCGGGCGTGCGGAGGCTCCGGCAGCAGGGGGCGCTGCCGCTGCGGCGGGCGCAGCCGTCACCGGCGGCCGTTCGGCGGGCGCCGTAGGCTTCTGCGCCTCCTCACGTTTTTCAGAGAGGGGCATTCCGGAAAAAAGGTCGTTGCTATCGTCCATGGAGCCGTTCAGATCTTCATCCTGTCTTAGGTCTGGCTTGGGCGGGCATCCGCCGCCGACCCAAAATCACCGCATTTCATGCCACGTTTGCGAATCAGGCAGATTTTGCCAGAAAGCACCTCTATACGCGACACCGCCTGATTTGGCGGGATTTTCCCAAATGATTTGCGTTGCCGGGCGCAGAATGGCAAGCGGCGGCAGGCTTCAGGAACCATCCGAATGCGAATGTCCACAAGTCATTGCACCATCATCACTGCAATTGCGGCGTTTTTCTTGTCCGCGGCCATCCTGTCCGCTGTTGGTCCGGCAGAGGCGGCCGACGCTTTGCCGCCTTTCAAGGACGATCTGTTTTCCAAGCAGTCCGTGTTGGAGACAGGCGACGGCGGCGCCTTCGAGGTCATCGACTATGACGAGATGCGCGATATCAACGGCCGCGATCAGATCCCGCAAAAGCGGGTGCAGCAGAAATATGTGGCGCTCGCCATCCGCAAGGCGCAAGCGGACGAGACGCTGTCTCTCGACGGCATCAAGCTCGATGTCACCAGGGTGGGACCGGCCGGAAATGCCGCTTTCACGGTGATTTTCATCCATGGGCGCGATGGCGACCGGCGGCTCGGCGCCAACGATTACAGCTTCGGCGGCAATTTCAACCGCCTCAAGAACCTCGTCGCCGGCAATGGCGGCGTTTATTATTCGCCGACGGTCAAAAGCTTCGACAGCAGCGGCGTTGCGGCGATCAGCGGCCTCATCCGCTATGCCAGCGCGCAATCGCCCGGCCGGCCGATCATCCTTTCCTGCGCCTCGATGGGCAGCCAGGTTTGCTGGGGCGTTGCGCGCGACAGCGACAGCGTCAAGCGGCTGAAGGGCATGCTGATCATGAGCGGGGTCACCGATCGCGATTTCACCAAGAGCGCCTTCTACAAGGCGAAGCTGCCGCTGTGGTTCGCCCATGGCAGCCGCGACCCGGTCTATGCCGCCGCTAACCAGCAGGCGCTGTTCGAAAGCCTGCACAAGGCAAAGTATCCGGCGCGTTTCACGCTGTTTCAGACCGGCAATCACGGGACGCCGATCCGGATGATCGACTGGCGCAGGGTGTTGAACTGGATTCTCGCCGGCTAGAGTGCATCGAGCCGATGCGCGGATTCAAAATGCTACCTTGGCGTGTCTGAAAAGACGCGCAGCGCTGTAGCGGACGATTTTCGGCAGAAATATGCGCGGGATCGCAGAGATTCCCCTTACGTCAAGGGCATGATGCTTTTCTTTGCTGCAAGCTTTTGATATTGCCCAAGGCATAAGCAGATTGCGGAAGGCCAGCATGACACCTGATGTACGCCCGCTTGTGGCGGGAAACTGGAAAATGAATGGCATGCGTGCCTCGCTGGATCAGATCAAAGTGATCGCCGAGGGTGTTCGCCCGCCGCTGGCCGACAAGGTCGAAGCGCTGATCTGCCCGCCGGCGACGCTGCTCTATGTGGCGACGGCGCTGTGCACCGACAGCCCGCTGGCGATCGGCGCTCAAGACTGCCATCAGAACCCCTCCGGTGCGCATACCGGCGACATCTCGGCCGAGATGATTGCCGATTGTTTCGGCACCTATGTCATCGTCGGCCATTCCGAGCGGCGCACCGACCATGCCGAAACGGATCATCTGGTGCGCGCCAAGGCGGAGGCCGCCTTCGCCGCAGGGCTGACAGCGATCATCTGCATCGGCGAGACCGCGGATGAACGCCGGACAGGCCAGGCGCTCGACGTCATCAAGCGCCAGCTTTCCGCCTCGGTTCCGGACGGCGCCACCGCTGAGAGCACAGTCATCGCCTACGAGCCGATCTGGGCGATCGGCACAGGCGTGACGCCGACATCAGGTGATGTCGAAAAGGCGCATGCCTTCATGCGGGCAGAGCTTGTGGCCCGCTTCGGCGACGAAGGCCGCAAGATGCGTCTTCTCTATGGCGGCTCGGTCAAGCCGGCCAATGCCCATGAGCTGATGGGCATTGCCAATGTCGACGGCGCGCTGATCGGCGGAGCGAGCTTGAAAGCGGCCGACTTCCTCGCCATCTACCGGGCCTATGAGGCGCTGCTCGCCTGAGGCATTTTTTATTCCTGGGTTTATTCCCGAGTTTATTCCTGGCTGAAGGGCTTGGAATAGATGAAAGCCTCATGTAAAGAGCCGCCAGAATTCTTAACTTTGTCCGTCTCCAGGCGGGCAGGACTGGACCCATGCAGACCGTATTGATTGTCATCCATCTCATGATCGTGCTCGCCCTTGTCGGCGTCGTGCTCATCCAGCGCTCGGAAGGCGGCGGCCTCGGCATCGGCGGCGGTTCCGGCTTCATGTCGGCCCGCGGCACGGCCAATGCGCTAACGCGCACGACCGCGATCCTTGCGACCCTGTTTTTCCTGACCTCGCTCGGCCTCGGCATCCTGACGCGTTACGAGGGCCGTCCGAGCGACATCCTCGACCGCATTCCGGCAACCGGCGGCCAGGGCAACGGTATTCTCGATTCGCTCGGCGGCGCGCAGGCTCCGGCAACCCCGCCGGCCGGCAACGGTGTTCCGAGCAGCGGCGCGGCAGCACCCGCACCGCAGGCGCCAGCAACTGGGGCGCCGGCAACTGGCACTCAGGCCCCGGCGGCCACCGCGCCTTCAACGCCTGCTCCGGCAACGACTGCCCCGGCAACGCCCGCAGCTCCGGCCGCGCCGGCACCGGCTCAGCCCTCCGGCGTCCCGACGGGACAGTAAGCCGGTCTTCGACATAAACCGCCGGCAGGCCCTCGGGTCTGCCGGTTTTCTTTTGTTCAGATTCCTGCGCCACGCATCGAAAGTTCTGGAAAAGAATTTTTGGGCTGGTGGAATCGTTTTTGAAAAGGTATCCGGTGAATCCCATGGCGCGATACGTATTCATCACTGGCGGCGTGGTTTCCTCTCTCGGAAAAGGAATTGCGGCCGCGGCTCTCGGAGCGTTGCTGCAGGCCCGTGGATATCGGGTTCGGCTTCGCAAGCTTGACCCCTATCTGAACGTGGACCCGGGCACGATGAGCCCGACCCAGCACGGCGAGGTCTTCGTCACCGACGACGGCGCGGAAACCGATCTCGATCTCGGTCACTACGAGCGCTTCACGGGGCGTTCGGCGACCAAGACCGACAACATCACCACCGGCCGCATCTACAAGAACATCATCGACAAGGAACGGCGCGGCGACTATCTCGGCGCGACGGTGCAGGTCATCCCGCACGTCACCAACGAGATCAAGGATTTCGTCATCGAGGGCAATGACGACTACGACTTCGTCATCTGCGAGATCGGCGGCACGGTCGGCGACATCGAAGCGATGCCGTTCATGGAGGCGATCCGCCAGCTCGGAAACGACCTGCCGCGCGGCACCGCCGTCTACGTCCACCTGACGCTGATGCCCTATATCCCGGCGGCCGGCGAGCTTAAGACCAAGCCGACGCAGCATTCGGTGAAGGAACTGCAGGCACTCGGCATTCATCCCGATATCCTGCTGGTGCGGGCCGACCGCGAAATTCCGGAGGCCGAACGCCGCAAGCTCTCGTTGTTCTGCAACGTTCGCCCGTCCGCCGTCATCCAGGCGCTCGACGTCGCCAACATCTACGATGTGCCGATAGCCTACCACAAGGAAGGCCTCGACGACGAGGTGCTCGCGGCCTTTGGTATCGAGCCGGCGCCGAAGCCGCGGCTCGATCCGTGGGAAGAGGTCTGCAACCGTATCCGGACGCCGGAGGGCGAGGTGACAATCGCGATCGTCGGCAAATATACCGGCCTCAAGGATGCCTATAAGTCGCTGATCGAGGCGCTGCATCACGGCGGCATCGCCAATCGCGTCAAGGTCAATCTCGAATGGATCGAGTCCGAGGTCTTCGAAAAGGAAGATCCGGCACCCTATCTCGAAAAGGTGCACGGTATTCTCGTGCCCGGCGGCTTCGGTGAACGCGGTTCGGAAGGCAAGATCCACGCTGCCCGCTTTGCCCGCGAGCGCAAGGTGCCGTATTTCGGCATCTGCTTCGGCATGCAGATGGCGGTCATCGAGGCGGCGCGCAATCTCGCCGACGTGTCAGGTGCCTCCTCGACCGAATTCGGCCCGACGAAAGAGCCGGTGGTCGGCCTGATGACCGAATGGGTCAAGGGCAACGAGTTGCAGAAGCGTACGGCAGCCGGGGATCTCGGCGGCACGATGCGCCTCGGCGCCTACAAGGCGGCCCTGAAGAAGGGCACGAAGATCTCGGATATCTACGGTTCCACCGATATTTCCGAGCGTCACCGCCACCGCTACGAGGTCAATATCGACTACAAGGACCGGCTCGAGAACTGCGGCCTGGTCTTCTCCGGCATGTCGCCGGACGGCGTGCTGCCGGAGACGATCGAATATCCCGATCACCCCTGGTTCATCGGCGTGCAGTACCACCCGGAACTGAAGAGCCGGCCGCTCGACCCGCATCCGCTGTTTGCCAGCTTCATAGAAGCGGCGACGGAACAGAGCCGTCTCGTCTGACGACTGACAGCACCAGATCGCGTTGTTTGAGGCGCGATCTGGATAACATCCATGCCTGCGCTAACTTGCCGGCATGACCCCTTCACGCAGCACGACCGTCTCACGATTCATCGCAGCGCCGCGCGAGCGCATCTACCGCGCCTTCCTCGATGCAGATGCGGTCGCCACCTGGCTTCCGCCTGATACCATGAAGGGCATCGTCCATGCCTTCGAGGGCAGGGAAGGCGGCGCCTTCAGCATGTCGCTTGTCTATCCCGACGACGAGACATCGCAGCCGGGCAAGACCTCCGACAAGACAGACAGGTTCGAAGGCCGCTTTGCCAAGCTCGTGCCGGATGAACGAATCGTCTGGGCAACGGTCTTCAATTCCGAGGACGAAGGTTTTTCCGGCGAGATGACCGTCAGCACGATGTTGTCGCCTGCGGATGGAGGCACCGATGTTGCGATGGTCTGTGACAATATTCCGTCCGGGATCCGCCTCGAAGACAATGAGGAAGGGTGCCGCTCGACGCTCGACAAGCTGGCCGCTTTCGTCAGCGGTTGAGAATCGGCGGCAGGACATGCTGCCGCCGAATTCAACCTTCACGCAGCCGCTGGCAACGGCCCGATATAGACCGAGCGTGGCCGGATCAACCGGCCGTCGAGTGCCTGTTCGCGCGCATGCGCCAGCCATCCGACGGTGCGGCCGATCGCGAAGACGCCGGTGAAGGCCTCACGCGGAAAGGCGAGCGCTTCGAGCAGCAGCGCGGTATAAAACTCGACATTGACGTCAAGCGGCCGGTTCGGCTTGCGCGCCTTCAGGATCGCCAATGCAGCGACCTCCACGGCTTCCGCCAGCGCACTGCGGGCGCTGTTTACCTGTCCGGTTGATATCAGCGGCTTCAGCGCGCCCTTCAGCGCATCGGCGCGCGGATCGCGGACGCGATAGATACGGTGGCCGAAGCCCATCAACCTGTCGCCGCGATCAAGCGCTTCACCGAGCCAGTGGCCGGCATTCTCCGCGGTTCCGATCGCATCCAGCATGTCGAGTACAGGACCGGGCGCGCCGCCATGCAGCGGCCCTTTCAGCGCGCTCAGTGCGGCGAGCACGGACGAAGTGAGGCCAGCCTGCGTCGAGGCGATGACGCGCGATGCGAAGGTCGAGGCATTGAGGCCATGGTCCGATATCGTCACGAGATAGGTATCGAGTGCTGCTGTCTGCTCCCTGGTCGGCAATTTTCCGGTCAGCATACGCAGGATATCGGCCGCCTGCGGCAGCGAGGCGTCGGGCGCGATCGGTCTTTTGCCGCGTTGCTTGCGAAGGATCGCCGGCAGGAAAACTGCGGGCGCAGCCAGAAGCCTGAGCGCGGTATCGAAATCCTCGCCGTCGGGCAGCCGGGCAATCAGCGCCCGCATTGCATCGACCGGAGGCAAAGCGAGCAGGGCGGCGTCAGCGGCCTTGATATGGTCGAAAACCCTCGTTCGCGCCTGCGCCAGCCAGGCGCGCAATTCCGCTTCGTCGAAGCTCTTTTCCATCAGCCCATCGAGCAACAGGGCGGCGACGCCTTCATAGGTGCCGTCTGCAACCAGATGTTCCAGCGATACGCCGCGGATGACCAGTCGTCCCGCTTCGCCATCGACATCCGAAAGCTGCGTTTCGGCAGCAATGACATCTTCCAAGCCGTTTTTCATGTTGTTTTCTCCTTTACGACCGGGATGATCGAACCTAGTCTCATTGACGTCAATCTTGATGCAATTGATCAATGTGAGGTTCCGATGTCGTGGCTGACTGCCGAGGAGGCGTTGCGGGCGCTGAAGACCAAGCCGCAGACGCTCTACGCCAATGTCAGTCGCGGGCGCATCCGCGCCAAACCCGATCCCGCCGACCCGCGCCGCAGCCTCTACCAGGCTGCCGACGTACAGCGGCTTGCCGAACGCCATGCCGGCCGCCGCAAGACCGAAACGGTCGCCGCCGAGGCGATCCGCTGGGGCGATCCGGTTCTCTCCTCGGCAATCTCCACCATCATCGGCGGACGGCTTTTCTATCGCGGAAAAGATACGGCCGTTTTCGCTGAAGTCGCGACGCTGGAGCAGACGGCGTCACTGCTCTGGAACGGCGCGGAGCCACTTTCCTCCAGCAGCGGGACCCGCCATGCCTCTCCGCCGCTTCAGGCGGCATTCCTGGCGCTGGCGGGGCGTATAACATCGGATTTGCCGTCGCTCGGCCGCTCGCAGGCAGCACTTCGTCGCGAAGCAAGCGGGGTTCTCTACACAGTCGCCGATGCGCTGGCGCCTGGGACGTCGGACCGACCGCTGCATCTCAGGCTTGCGGCAAGCTGGCAGCGGCCGGACGCCGCCGATTGTCTGCGCCGCGCGCTGGTGCTGCTTGCCGATCACGAACTCAACGCCTCGGCCTTTGCGGCGCGGGTCACGGCATCGGCGGGTGCAGCCCTTTCGGCCGCCGTGCTGTCCGGTCTGGCGACGCTGACAGGGCCGTTGCATGGTGCCGCCTGGCAAGGCGTCGGCGCCTTGATCGAGACCGCTTCCGCGCTTGGGGCGGAGCAGGCGATCCGCCGCACGCTCGCCCAGGGCAATCGCCTGTCGGCCTTCGGCCATCCGCTCTATCCCGATGGCGATATCAGGGCCTTGGCGCTGCTGTCGCACTTCTCCCTGCCGCCACAATTTGCCGAGGTCCGGGAAACCGGCGAGGAGATGGTCGGCGAGAAGGTCAACGTCGATTTTGCGCTTGCCGCGATGTCCGCCGCCTTCGATCTCCCGAGGGAGGCGCCGATCATCATTTTCTCGCTTGCCCGTTCAGTCGGTTGGCTTGCCCATGCAATGGAACAGATCGACAGCGGCGAATTGATCCGGCCGCGGGCACGTTATACCGGACCGGCTCCTGAAACGGATAATAGAACGTAAGAATTCCGCCGGCGATTTGCTTTTTTGGTCTAGGGAAATATTTGAATTCGGTTATCATGCTTCATATTAGAAGACGGTTGGGAAGAAGACGGTTGGCGGGCGCTTTCGAAAAGAGCTGTTCCGCACGGTCAAAGGGACTTCCATGAATACGACGTTTCGCAGCCTTTTTGCCGCCGCACTCGCTGCCGGCCTCATTCCACATGGGGCGGCCTTTGCGCAGTCTGCCGGCTGTACGGTATCGCGTGATGCCGGCGCCCGCCAAGTGCTCAGTTGTCCCGGTGGCGTGACGGTGACGGCGGAGACCGGCGCGGCCTACAGCCTTGTCGACCGCAACCGTGACGGCAGCCCCGATTCGGCATCGCTGCGCCGCAAGGCCATTCTCGTCGATGTCGATAACACCCAGCACGCCGGCGGTTTCCAGGTCGTGACGCCGCAGGCGATCGCGGCCGTGCGCGGCACCCAATGGGCTGTCGATGTCGCAGGCGGCCAGACCTCGGTGCTGGTCGTCAGAGGCAGCGTCGCAGTTCGCCGGCCGGCCGGCGAGCCGGTGGTGCTGTCGCCGGGCGAGGGCGTCGACGTTACCGCCGGAACCGAACCCCTCGTCGTGCGTCGCTGGCCGGCGCCGCGCGCCGCTGCCCTTCTTGCCCGTCTCGGCCAATAAGTCCCATGAATCATCGCCTGCTGACAGTGATCGCGCTGCTGCTCGCCGGTCTTTGGGGAGCTGCGCTCGGCTATGTCAATCTCCATGCCGGAAGCGGCCTTCTCGACCGGATGGAGGCCTCGCTTGCCGATATCCGCAGCGCCATCGTCGGGGCGAAGACACCGCCTCCCGTCGTCTCGATCGTCGCGATCGACGACCGTACCGCTAGGGTACACGGCTATCCGCTCGATCGGGCGACACTTGCGCGCCTCGCCGACGCGATCACCGCGTTGAAGCCGAAGGCCCTGGCGATCGACATTCTGCTGGTCGATCCGGGGCCGGAGGCGGGTGATGCGGCGCTGACATCAGCCCTTCGCCAGGGGCCGAGCGTGATTGCGGCCGCGGCCACTTTCGCGCAAAGCAGCCAGCGGGTCACCGATGCCGCCGAGGATCCGTTTGCCGCCATCCCGGAGGCAAACCAGCTGCTGCTGCCGCTTCCTCGCTTTGCCGAGGCCGCCGCGGTCGGCATCGTCAACGTCGCAACCGACCAGACCGGCACGCCGCGCTTTATCCCGCTGATCTCGCGTGCCGCAGACCGCCTGGATCCGGCTTTTCCGCTGCGTGTCGCGTCGGTGGCGCTTGGCGTCGATCCCACCATCGAACGTGACGCCATCATGCTCGGAAAGCTGCGTATTCCCACAGATATCGGCCAGCGTCTGCCGGTGACCTTCTATGGCGGGCACGGCAGCATCGCCACCTTCAGCGCCGCCGATGCGTTGGATGGCAAGCTTTCGGCGGATGCGGTCGCAGGCCGCATCGTCGTCATCGGTTCGACCGTCACCGGCGGCGGCGACGTCTTCCCGACGCCGTTCGATCCCGTCATGCCCGGCGTCGAGGTGATGTCGACGGCGATCACCCATCTTGTTACCGGCGACGGCATGGTGCGCGACCGCAGGATGCGGCTGATCGATGCCGCCACCGCCATCGGACTGCCGATCGTGCTCGTGTCGCTGGTCGCCTGGCGGCGGAGTGCGGCAGGCTATGTCATCATCGTGCTGACGCTGATCGTCTGGGCGATGCTCAACCTGTCGGCCTTCGCACATGGCTACTGGCTGAGTGCGGCGCTGCCGATCGCCGCAGCGCTGCCGCCGGCGTTGGCTTATGGCGCGGCCGAACTCTGGCTCGACCGCGGCCGCGCCCGTCATTTCGCCGAGCAGAGCGCGCTCTTGCAGCGCATCGAGGCGCCCGGGCTCGGCGAGTGGCTGGCGCGCGATCCGAATTTCCTTGCCGCGCCGGTGCGCCAGAACGCCGCCGTCATCTTCATCGATCTCTCGGGTTTCACCGGCCTCAGCGAAAATGTCGGGCCGGTGGCGGTGAGCGAGATGCTGAGCGGCTTCTTCGAACTGGTCGACGAGGAGGCGCGCGCCCATGGCGGCGCCATCACCAGCTTCATGGGCGACGGGGCGATGATCCTGTTCGGCCTGCCGGAGCCTGCCGATGACGACGCCGCACGCGCCGCTGCCTGTGCGGTTAGCCTGTGCGAGCGCACAAGGGCCTGGCTTCAAGCGCATGCGGGCTTTGCCCAGAAGAAGATCGGCTTCAAAGTCGGCGCCCATTGCGGCCCGATCGTCGCCTCGCGGTTGGGCACCGGCGACCGGCAGCAGATCACCGCGGCAGGCGACACCATCAATGTCGGCAGCCGGCTGATGGAGGTCGCCGCCCGCCATGGTGTCGAGCTGGCGCTGAGCGCCGAAATCGTCCGCGCTGCAGGTCCCGATAGCGTGCTCACACAGTCCGGCCGGATGGAAGGACCGTTGGAAACGGCGCTGCGCGGCCGGGCAAGCCGCATCGACGCCTGGCTGTGGCGTAGCCGCACGCTTTGACAATCGCCGCGGGAGCGGCTAGGAACGGCGCAAATACCCCGCCGGCTGGCTCCGGCCATGGCGCAGCAACGCGCCTGACAGCTCCGAAAGATCGAACTCATGACAGAATTTAACGGCGTCGTTCCGGCGATCGCCAAGGCGTTGCAGAAGCGCGGTTACGCCGAACTCACCCCGGTGCAGAAGGCGATGCTCGATCCGGCGCTCGCCGCTTCCGACGCGCTGGTCTCGGCCCAGACCGGCTCCGGCAAGACCGTCGCCTTCGGCCTGGCGCTGGCGCCGACGCTGCTCGAAGGCAGGGAGCGCTTCGGCAATGCCGCCGCGCCGCTCGCCCTCGTCATTGCCCCGACGCGCGAGCTTGCCCTGCAGGTGAAGCGCGAGCTCGAATGGCTCTTTGAGATGACCGGCGCGGTGATCGTCAGCTGCGTCGGCGGCATGGACATCCGCAGCGAGCGCCGCTCGCTCGAACGCGGCGCCCATATCGTCGTCGGCACGCCCGGCCGGCTTTGCGACCATATCCGCCGCAGGGCGCTCGACATGTCGGAACTGAAGGCCGCCGTGCTCGACGAGGCCGACGAGATGCTCGATCTCGGCTTCCGTGAGGATCTCGAATTCATCCTCGATGCGGCGCCGGACGAACGCCGGACGCTGATGTTTTCGGCAACGGTGCCGGCGGCGATCGCTAAGCTTGCCAAGAGCTACCAGCGCGATGCCGTGCGCATCAGCACCGCGGCCGAGGAAAAGCAGCATATCGACATCGAATATCGCGCGCTGATGGTTGCCCCGAGCGACCGCGAGAATGCGATCATCAACGTGCTGCGCTATTACGAGGCGACCAATGCCATCGTGTTCTGCTCGACGCGTGCCGCCGTCAACCATCTGACGGCGCGGTTCAACAACCGCAATTTCGCCGTTGTGGCGCTTTCCGGCGAGCTGACGCAGAACGAGCGCACCCACGCGCTGCAGGCGATGCGCGACGGGCGCGCCCGCGTCTGCATCGCGACCGACGTTGCCGCCCGCGGCATCGACCTGCCGGGGCTCGATCTCGTCATCCATGCCGACCTGCCGACCAATCCGGACACGCTGCTGCACCGCAGCGGCCGAACCGGCCGGGCCGGACGCAAGGGCATCAGCGCCATGATCGTGCCGCTGAATGCACGGCGCAAGGCAGAGCGCCTGCTCGAGAATGCCGGTATTTCGGCTGCCTGGGCGCGGCCGCCCTCGGCCGAGGAAGTGAGCGAGCGCGACGACGAGCGGCTGCTCGCCGATCCGATCTTCAACGAAACGCCGCAGGAGGAAGAGCAGGGGCTGGTACAGCAGCTTCTCGCCAGCCACGGCGCCGAAAAGCTCGCCGCCGCTTTCTTACGTCTTTACCGCACCAATCATTCGGCGCCGGAAGATCTGATCGAAGTTACCGTGCAGGACGACCGCAGCCGCAAGCGCCGTGACAATGCCGAGCCCTACGAGCCGGCGCAGAAGGGACCGCGCGAGGATTTCGGCGCCAGCGTCTGGTTCTCCGTCTCGGTCGGACGCAAGCAGAATGCCGAGCCGCGCTGGCTGATCCCGATGCTTTGCCGCAACGGCAACGTGACGAAGCGCGAGATCGGTGCGATCAAGATGCAGCCCGAGGAAACTTTCGTGGAGATCGCCGCGGCGAGCGCCGAAAGCTTCCTGGCGGCGATCGGTCCGAACAAGGCGCTCGAACGCGGCATCCGCGTGACCAAGCTTTCCGGCACGCCGGATTTCAGCCGGGCGCCTGCGCCGAAGCCCTATGCCGGCAAGCCATCGCGCGACGAGCGGCCGGATGATTCGTTCCGCGGCGAGCGGCCGAAGAACAAGTTCGGCAAGGGTCCGGGCGGCGGATATGTCGCGGCCGACAATAGCGGCGGGGAAAGACGGGATAGCAAGCCCTGGAGCAAGAAGCCGGGCAAACCCCCTTTCGATGGGCCGAAGTCCGACAAGCCGAAATTCGAAGGCGCCAGATCCGAAGGCCCCAAATATGAGGGCAAGGGCGGCGGCGCACCGAAGAACAAGTTTTCAAAGAAGAAGCCCGGCTGAATTTGCCGGCAGCCCTTCGCTGGTCCGGCGGAGGGCTTTGGGCCGTATCCCTGAGGGAGGCAAGGATGGTGATGGAAACGGCGATCCTCAGCGTCCCGGTTTTCAGTACGCTCTGCAATGAGGCCTTCCGGCTGCGGCGCGCTATCTTCGTGCATGAGCAGAAGGTTCCCGAAGCCGAGGAATTCGATGCCGACGATCTCAACGCCCATCATCTTGTCGCCGTCACGGCGGGCGAAGTCTCCGGCACCCTGCGGGTCATTTACGCCGAGGAACATGTGAAGATCGGCCGGGTTGCGGTTGCCGGCCGATGGCGCGGCCGCGGCATGGCGGCTGATATGATCGGGCGGGCGATGGAACTGCATCGCGGCGCCCGCGGCAACCGCTTCTATCTCACTGCGCAGGCGGACAAGCTGCCGCTTTACCAGCGTTTCGGCTTCGTTGCCTATGGCGCGGAATTTCTTGACGGCGGCATGCCGCATCTTGCCATGAAGAATTACTGAGCTTCGTCGGCAGGAGCAGACCTCGATGAAACGCCCCTGTATGCCGACTCCCGACCCGACCGCCTTCATCAAGGCCAACCTGCCGATATCACCGGTTCCCTCCATCCCCGAGATCCTGCTCCATACGCCAGGGCCCGCGAGCGGGCTCTGGCGGCTTGCTGGTCGCAGAGAGCCCGATCCGCCGCCTTACTGGGCCTATCCCTGGGCCGGCGGCGCGGTGCTTGCCCGCCATCTGCTCGATCGACCGGAAATGGTGACCGGCCGCCGGGTGCTCGATCTCGGCGCCGGCTCAGGGCTCGTCGCCATCGCGGCGGCAAAGGCCGGAGCAGCCACGGTGGCGGCGGTCGACATCGATGCCAATGCCATTGCCGCGATCGGGCTCAATGCAGCGATCAACGGTGTGAACATCCTGGCCTGGGCCGCCGATATCATTGGGGAGCCACCGCCGGCGACCGACCTCCTCGTTGTCGGTGACCTGTTCTACAATCCCTCGCTTGCCTTGCGGGTCATGGCCTTTCTCCGGCGTTGCCAGTCGAGCGGCATCGAGGTGCTGATCGGCGATCCCGAGCGGGCCTATCTGCCGCAGGGCGAACTCAGCCGTATCGCCACCCACGCGGTTGCGGATTTCGGCGGGGGCACCAGCGGCGGGGGAGTGCCGGCAGGTGTCTTTGTGCTGGCTGGCAACGGCTGAACGTCGGATTATGTCAGAAGGTCCGGCCGCAACAGCATGACCGGGCAGGGCGCTCCGGCCGGCAGCTCCGGTGCATGCGGCGGGCGGATGACGAGACAGTCGGCTTCGGCGAAGACCTTCATCATCGAGGAATCCTGCTTGCCGAAGGGTTCGGCGAGCCAGTGGCCGGCGGCGGATCTCGAAAGTTTCGCCCTGATATAGTCCTGCCGGTGGTCGTTGGCACGCAGCGTGACGGCTGCCTCTACCGTTACCTCGCGCTGCACCGGTGGCAGGGAGGCGAGCTTGCGGATCAGCGGCTCCAGGAAGAGCAGCGAACAGACGAGGCTGGAGACCGGATTGCCGGGCAGGCCGAGCGCATGCGTCTCGCCAAAGCTGCCGACCATCAGCGGTTTGCCGGGGCGCATGGCGATGCGCCAGAAATCGAGCTGCATGCCGGCCTCGATCAGCGTGGCCTGCACCAGATCATGGTCGCCGACTGAAGCGCCGCCAAGCGTGACGATCACATCGACCTTGGCGTCCCGCGCTGTGTCGATCGCCGCGGTGATCTTGGCCTTGTCGTCAGGCACGATGCCGAGATCCAGCACATCGGCGCCGGCTTTGCGGGCAAGGGCTGCAATACCAAACGTATTGGATGCGATGATCTGCGAAGGGCCGGGCGTGCTTCCGGGCGGCAGCAGTTCGTCGCCGGTCGCGAGGATGGCGATCAGCGGGCGCCGCAGCACTTCTACATCTGGCCGGTTCATGCCGGCAGCAACCGTCAGCCGCGAGAAATCGAGCACGGCGCCGGCCGACAGCACCGCTTCGCCTTCGACGAAATCCTGGCCGCAGGGCCGCACATGCTGGCCCTGCCGCACAGGGAAATTGGTTCGGATGCCGCCCTCGATCTTCTCGGCATCCTCCTGCAGCAGGACGCTATCAGCGCCTGGCGGAACAGGCGCGCCGGTGAAGATACGGACGGCCTCGCCCTGGCCGACGCTTCCCTCGAAGCCGTGGCCGGCGGAAGAGGTGCCGATGACTTTCAGCTCGGCGCCCGGCTCCGGCGCGTCTTCACGGCGCAGTGCATAGCCATCCATGGCGGAGGCATTGAAGGGTGGCTGGGTGAGGCCGGCGGTCAGATCGACGGCCAGGACGCGGCCCTCAGCCTCGGCAAGCGGCAGCGTCTCGGACGCCACGACGGGCCTTGCGCGAGAGAGCAAGCGGTTCAGCGCCTCGGCGACCGGGAGAAGATTCATCTTGCCTCCGGATGACGGAAATCGCCGGATTTTCCGCCGGACTTTTCAAGAAGTCTGATGCCGGCGATCTCCATTGCCTTATCGGCCGCCTTGGCCATGTCGTAGATCGTCAGACAAGCGATCGAGACGGCGGTCAACGCCTCCATCTCCACACCGGTTTTGCCGGTGAGCTTGGCGGTTGCCGTAACGCGCAGGCCGGGCAGGGCGGTATCTTCCTCGATCTCGACCGTGACCTTCGTCAGCATCAGCGGATGGCAGAGCGGGATGAGATCGGCGGTGCGTTTTGCCGCCATGATGCCGGCAAGGCGCGCCGTGCCGATCACATCACCCTTCTTGGCATCGCCTTGGCGGATGAGAGCAAGCGTTTCCGGCGCCATCTTCACATGGCCCTCGGCAGTGGCGATGCGCACCGTCTCGGCCTTGTCGGAGACATCGACCATATGCGCCTCGCCGGAGGCACCGATATGCGTGAGGCCTGGCTTTTGGCCGCTCATATCATTCGGCCGCGATGGCGGCTTCGCCAAAGAGCAGCGCGCGGGTGGCGGCGGCGACGTCCTCCTTGCGCATCAGGCTTTCGCCGACAAGGAAGGTATTGATGTCAACGGCCTGCAGGCGCTTGCAATCGGCATGGGTGAAGATGCCGCTTTCGCCGACCAGCAGCCGGTCGTCAGGCACCATGGGGGCAAGCGCCTCGCTGACGCCGAGGCTGACCTCGAAGGTGCGCAGATTGCGGTTGTTGATGCCGATGAGCGGTGAGGAGAGTTTTAGCGCCCGCTCCATCTCCTCGGCGTCGTGGACCTCGACCAGCACGTCCATGCCGAGGCCGAAGGCCTCGTCCTGCAGGCGTTCGGCTTCATCGTCGGACAGCGAGGCCATGATCAAGAGGATGCAATCGGCGCCCCAGGCGCGGGCCTCGTGTACCTGATAGGTCTCGAACATGAAATCCTTGCGCAGCGCCGGCAGCGTGCAGGCAGTGCGGGCGGCTGTCAGAAATTCCGGCGCGCCCTGAAAGCTCGGCCTGTCGGTTAGCACCGAAAGGCAGGCGGCACCGCCGGCCTCATAGGCACTCGCCAGCGACGGCGGATCGAAATCCGGGCGAATGAGACCCTTCGAGGGGCTTGCCTTCTTGATCTCGGCGATCAGGCCGAAGCGGCCGGCATCACGCTTGGCAATGAGCGCCTTGTGGAAGCCGCGCGGCGCGGACTGGCCGGCCTGCATCGCCTTCAGATCGGCAAGCGACACTGCCGCCTTGGCAGCGGCGATCTCCTCGCGCTTGTAGAGTTCGATCTTCTTCAGGATATCGGTCATCGAACAATCCTAATCGATATCGTTGGAAACGGCGATGAGTTTGTCGAGGGCGAGCGCGGTCGCACCGCTATCCAGCGACTGCGTGGCCAGCGTCATGCCGTCGCGGATCGTTGCGACCTTGCCGGCGATGACGAGCGAGGCGGCGGCATTGGCGAGCGAGACATCGCGATAGGCATTCTTGGCGCCGCCGAGCACTTCGCGAAGGGCCGCGGCATTGGCGACACCGTCACCGCCCTTGATGTCGGCGAGCACGCAAGGGCTGACGCCGAAATCGGCGGGCGAAAGCTCGAAGGTACGGATCTTGCCGTCTTCGAGGGCCGCGACTTGTGTGATGCCGGTGGTGGTGATCTCGTCGAGGCCGTCGCCATGGACCACCCAGACGCATTCGGAGCCGAGATCGCGCATGACTTCGGCAAGCGGCACCAGCCATTGCGGCGAGAAGACGCCGAGCAGCTGGCGGCGGACGCCGGCCGGACTGGAGAGCGGCCCGAGCAGGTTGAAGATCGTCCGCGTGCCGAGCTCAACCCTTGAGGGGCCGACATGGCGCATGGCGGAATGATGCAGCTGCGCGAACATGAAGCCGACGCCGGCTTCGGCAATGCAGCGGGAGATGATCTCGGGACCGACGTCGAGCTTGACGCCGAGTGCCGCCAGGTTGTCGGCTGCGCCCGATTTCGAACTCAGCGCCCGGTTGCCGTGCTTGGCGACGGGAACACCGGCGCCGGCGACGATCAGCGCCGCCAGCGTCGAGATATTGTAGGTGCCGCTGGCATCGCCGCCGGTGCCGACGATGTCGATCGCATCGGCCGGCGCCTCGACGGTCAGCATTTTCGAGCGCATCGCGGTGACCGCGCCGACGATCTCATCGACGGTTTCGCCGCGCACGCGCAGCGCCATCAGGAAGCCGCCGATCTGCGAGGGCGTCGCCTGGCCCGACATCAGGATGTCGAAGGCGGCGCGGGCCTCGTCACGCGTCAGCGGCTCGCGGCTTGCGGCCTTGGCCAGGAACGGCTTCAGATCGGTCATAAAATCTCCTAGCGGACCGTCGCCTTTTCAGCGAGCGTCTGGTTGATCTGCGCCCCGTACTGCGTCTGCAGCAGGTTGACCATCTGATCGAGAATATCGTCGCCGGCGGCATTGGCCATGGCGGTGATCTGGGCATCGCGGTTGTTCAGCACGTCGCCGGTCGGCTGGGTGTTGACCTCGGTGACCTTCAGCAGGATCTGCGTCGAGGGATCGGCGCCGACAGCACTCGCGACGGTGTCGACCGGACCCGAGAAGGCGGCGGTGACGCCGGCGCGGCCGAGGACTGCATCATCGGTGGAGCGGGTGACACCGCTCTTGCTTTCGACGGCAATGCCGAGCGGCGTTGCGATATCGGCAAGGGCCGTGCCTTTCTTCGCCTCGGCCTTCAATGCATCGGCCTTCTTGGCGAGCTCGGCCTTCTGCTGCTCCGCCGTCCAGTCCTCGACGGCCTTTTCGCGCACTTCGGCAACCGGGCGGTCACGGTCCGGCGTGATTTCGCGGACGTTGAACCAGACATAGCCGTCATTGCCGATCGGCAGCGGCGGCGCATCGACGCCAACCTCGGTCTTGAAGGCTTCGCCGAGCAGCTGCTGCCTGGCTGGGATATCCTTGACCTCTTGGCCATCCTTGTCGGCGCCGGTCATATCGACGGCATCGACAGTCACGGCCTTGAGATTCAACTGGCCGGCAATATCCTCGAGCGTCGAACCGCCAGCGCGCAGGTCCTCGATGCGGTCGTGAACGTTGATCACTTCCTGGGAGGCGTTGGAGAGCGCCAGCTGCTTGCGGATATCCTCCTTCACCTCGTCGAAATTCTTCGCCGTCTCCGACTTGATGTTGGTGACGCGCAGGATGACGGCGCCGAAGGAGCCATCGACGACAGGCGTCGTGCCGCCATCGCGCGAAACCGCGAAGGCCGCATCGGCAACGGCCTGATCGGGGACCTTGTCCTTGGTGAACTCGCCGAGCAGCACATCGCTTGCCGTCTTGCCCTGGTCGGAGACCAGCTGGTCGAAGCTGGTGCCGCTCTTCAGCGCCGTTTCGGCGGCAGCGGCGAGATCCTTGCTAGCGAAGGTCAGCTGTTCGATGGTGCGGCTTTCGGGCGTGCGATAGGTATCCTTGCTCTTGTCGAAGGCTTCGTGGATCTGGTCGTCGGTGACGGTCGCGGCATCGGCAATATCGCCAGGCTGCAGCTTGAGATAGACGAGCTTGCGGTATTCGGGCGCCCGGTAGCGCTGCTTGACACCTTCGAACCACGTCGCCAGCACGTCGTCGGCCGGTGCCTTGATCGGCTCGATATTGGCATTGGTGAGCAGCAGGTATTCGATACTGCGGCTTTCGTCACCATAGAGCTTCAGGGCGTCGACCAGCGTCTTCGGTGCGGTGAAGCCGTTGGAGATGGCATCGACCACCTGGCTGCGGACAGCGACCTTGCTGCGCTCCTTGATGTAGTCGTCCTGGCGGATGCCGGCATTTTGCAGGCGCGAGATGAAGAGCTCGCGGTCGAATCTGCCATTGACGGCCTTGAAAGCCGGATCGTCAGCTATCAGCTGGGCGAGGCGATCTTCGGAAAGGCCGAGGTTCATGTCTTCGGCGAGCTGGTCGAGCGAGGCGCCGGCGACGAGCTGGGCGAGCACCTGCTGCTCGACGCCGAAGGCGCGGGCCTGCTCGGGGGTGAGGCGCGTGCCGAACTGCTGGCTGAGGCTTGCCACCTGGCGCTGATAGGCGAGGTGGAATTCGTTGACGTCCACATGCTGATCGCCGACGGTCACGACCGTGGTGCTGTTGCCGCCTGACAGCAGCTCATGCGACACGCCCCAGACGCCGAAGGACGCGACGAGCAGAAGCAGGAGCAGCTTGGCAACCCAGGTCTGAGCAGCTCTTCTCAGGATATGGAACATAGAAACGCAAACCTCGCAGTATCATTAACCCGCGCGCGGGCGGACATTCGACGTTCCTTAAAACAAAGCCGACAGGAAATGAAGGGTTTGTCGCGCGAAAAGCTGCACAAGGCGGCCGCTCAGCCGTGGCGGCTTTGCGGCGAACAAAAGATCGGTTGCGGCGGAACCTTTCGGGCCGCCATTTCGTTGAAGCGGCATCCCATGAAACAGGAGCAGACCATGGCAGAATTGAAAACCGCTTCCGCCGAATCCACCGCTGCGCGCGTCAAGGCTGATATTGCAGCAGACGATCTGTCGGCGCAGGTCGCAGCCCTTCGCAACGATCTCTCCCGGCTGACGGAAAGCGTGGTCGCGCTGGGGCAGGGGGCGAAGTCGGCGGTGACCGACGAGGCTTCGCTGATGACGGAACGGCTGCGCGACAAGGTACGCGAAGAACCGCTCGTGGCACTCGCCGTGACGGCAGGCATTGCCTACGTGTTCGGCCTGCTCAGCCGTCGCTGAACGGGAATTCGGGGTAAGGAAAAGCCGGACGCCATGAACGCCCGGCTTTTAATATTTCCGACCACCGGCAAGGCGCCTGAGGCCAGCTATCGCGACCCAGTCAGCGACGGATGACACGCCCGATCGCGATCAAGATGCAGGCACCGACGAACCCGGTGATCAGATAACCCAGCCAACCGGCGAGCGGCTGGATGTTCAACAGACCCAGGACCCAGTTGGCGACAATAGCGCCGATGATGCCGAGCAATATGTTCATGAGCAGGCTCATGCTGCTGCGCATGGCCTTTTCCGCCAGCCATCCGGCGACACCGCCGATAATGATGGCTGCAATCCAACCCACGCCTGCGTCTTCCATGGTTATCTCCCTCCTGGCAAAACGAGTCACAGAATGCACGAAATGAAAGGAAGTTCCACTCCCAGTTACTGAGATTGCTTGCGGGTTCAGCAACTTACGTGACTCACGGCTGCAGCAGGGTGACCGGAGAGTGCAGTGCGTGGGCGATAATCTGAAACAATAGGCCAGCAATGGCGAGCATGGCGAAGCCCAAAGGCATAATCAGGCTCTTGCTAAACATCTTTCCTCTCCCCTTTTGCGTAAAAAGCATAAGCGGAAGCGGACGGAGCGCAACAATATTGTTAACGGATAGTTAAGCTTGGCAATTAATTAAAATTAAGTACATCGAAGTGCGTAAAAATACTTGCGGATGTTGAAATTTTTGTTTTGCACTTTTCCCGTGTTGTTGACGGATCATCTACGATCTAGACCCTTCAGACCTTCCATTTTCCGCCTTGCTGTCGAGGCGGAAACTGATGTTGCCATCTCTCCGGATCGCAAACAATGATGCCGCGGAACGCGGTCAGCACCGGTTTCAGTGATCGCGCGCCTTAGGGCCAATCCGTTTGGCGCGGGGGAATCAGGTCCGGTGGACGATCAGCATGAAGACGAGGAAGGACGCTGTTGCGACCGTCGCGGCGAAGGCAATCTGGTAGTCCATGTTGTTAACCCCGGTTAGATGGCTCCCGTAAACGCCTGTGTCGTCACCGAGTTCCATGTCGCGCGTTGCGCGCTCATCGCCTGCGGATTGATTTTGGCGAAGAATGCGTCATCTTCCCTTGATCACCTTTTCATTCGGGGACAACAATTGATGCCAAGTGCTGCAATCGCCATCGCCTGTATCTGCCTGCTGACACTTTCCGGCTGCGGCAATACCGCATACGGGTTGAAGAAGGATGGCCAGGAAGCGAGCCACGCCATGGACAATGCGACACATCGGGTGCTTTCGGCCGGCGCCAAGAAGTGATGCAGGCGATGGAATAAAAAAGCCCGCCTGGGGTGAGGCGGGCTTAGGACTAACAGGGAGAATGGACGGATAGACTCCGCCTCAACTAATACAGCATTTTCTTAAGCGCATGACTTTACGTCATTCGACGTAACGGCGACCGGCAACGACCGATGCGGCCATGATTCGGAATCGAATCGGAGATATCCGGATCGAATCAGAAGTTGCCCCAGTTCTGAGCGCGGGCACGAGCGCGAATAATCCGGTATTCGCGACCGCCATAGAGCGAGCCGATTGTCAGCAGAAGCGTCAGAACGTCCCAGATGATATGCATGTTATCCTCTTAGGTTGGACGGCCCTGCCGTCGATCGGTGAAGATACAATAGCAATCTTTCGAACGTGCTTATATGACAAGAAATCGGGATGAGCGGGAAAGCCGGCAGGGCGCTTCCGCAGAAGAGAGGCGGCATTTCCGCCTTGGAGCAGAAAATTGAACAGATTCGATGGCGGCTTATGACGATTTTCTCCGTCCGCCACATCACGTCCTATCGTTACGTCAGGGACGTCGATTTCGGCGAGCATCGTTTGATGTTCCGGCCGCGCGACAGTTTCGACCAGCGGCTGATGGAGGCGTCGTTGACGATCTATCCTGAGGAAAGTCATGTGCGCTGGATCCATGATGTTTTCGGCAATTGCGTGGCGCTCGTCGATTTTTCGAGGCCGGCGTCCGAACTTCGTTTCGAAACCTGGATCACGCTCGATCATACGCCCCAGGTCGCCCTGGATCTCAAGGTCGACGACGCGGCCCTGACCTATCCATTCTCCTACGACAAGGACGAGATCGCCGATCTGACGCCGGCGATGCAGCGCCATTACCCCGACCCGAACGACGAGGTCGGACGCTGGGCGCGCCAGTTCGTCCGCCAGGGGCGTCCGACGGAGACCGGGCATCTTCTGATGACGCTCTGTTACGCCATCCGCGAAAGCTTCGTTTATGCGCGGCGCCATGAACATGGCACGCAGACGCCGGTGCAGACCCTGCAGCTTCGCTCCGGCACCTGCCGGGACTTTGCGCTTCTGATGATGGAGGCGGCACGCATCCTCGGCCTCGCGGCGCGGTTCGTCACGGGCTATGTCTATGTTCCCGACCGGGACGGTTCGACCGTGCTCGGCGGCGGTTCCACGCATGCATGGTGCCAGATCTATCTTCCAGGCGCCGGCTGGACGGAGTTCGATCCGACCAACGGCATCGTCGGCAACCGCGATCTCATTCGTGTCGCGGTTGCCCGCGATCCGCGCCAGGCAGTCCCGTTGAGCGGCAGCTATGATGGGGATGGGAAGGATTTCGACAGCATGACGGTGCAGGTCAACGTCACCACGAGGTAACTCCGAAGTCATCTTGGATGACTCCGAGCCGGCCGCGCAGCGACAGTTCCGCGGCCACGGAACCGGGTAGCGCGATCAACGTTCCATACTCACCTCCACCGATGCGGAGACGCGACAAGGAAGCGACAATGAAGATACGCGCCGGGTTTCATCTGGGCTATGAATGCACGCAGCCGACGCCGATGCTGCTCGTCCTCAATATCCATCCCTCCCGTCGCGCCGATCTTCTCAGCGATCAGACCCTGACATTCGACCGGCCGATCGAGGCCTGGGGCTATACCGATGTGTTCGGCAATGCCTGCAGCCGGATCGTCGCCCCGCCGGGGCTGACGACGATCTCCACGGAATTCGAGATCTACGACAGCGGCCAACCCGACATCGTTCCCGACGATGCCGTCCAGCACGCAATCAATGACCTGCCGGACGATGTGCTGGTCTTCCTGCTCGGCAGCCGCTATTGCGACACCGACAGGCTTGCAGATTTCGCCTGGGCCAGGTTCTCGTCGACGCCGCTCGGCTGGGCGCGTGTCCAGGCGATCTGCGATTTCGTCCATGACCACATCACCTTCGATTACCTGAAGGCCGACGTGCTCAGGACCGCGCATGGCGGCTTCACCGACAAGACGGGCGTCTGCCGTGACTTTGCCCATCTCGCCATCGCGCTTTGCCGATGCATGAATATCCCGGCACGATATTGCACCGGTTATCTCGGCGATATCGGCGTTCCGATCGATCCCAATCCGATGGATTTCAGCGCCTGGTTCGAGGTCTTTCTCGGCGGCCACTGGCATACGGTCGACGCCCGCCACAACACACCGCGCATCGGCCGGATCCTGATGGGAACCGGCCGCGACGCCACCGACGTCGCCATGTCGACAGCCTTCGGTCCGGCAACGCTCTCCCGCTTCGAGGTGATCACCGAGGAAGTGCCGCAGGAGGCGGTGAAAGCCGATTAATTGGGCAGGCCTTACGATGCATCGACAACCAGCATCGCGGGCGAGGCAGATCCTATGCCTTCTTCAAAAACTCGGTTTTCAGCACGAGGCCTTTGACCTGCTTGGTGCTGCACTCGATCTCGCCTGGATTGTCCGTCAGGCGAATGCCCTTGACCAGCGTTCCACGCTTCAGCGTCTCTGAGGTTCCCTTGACCTTGAGGTCCTTGATCAGCGTCACGGAATCGCCGTCGTGAAGCTGGCTTCCGTTGCTGTCCCTTACAATGATGTCGGTCATAATGTCCCCGCTTGGTGATCCCGGACGGGAAATCGTGGCGACGCAGGATAGTCAATACGAACGGATCAATCGGCCTGACCTCAGATCCTACACAGCCCTCAATCAGCTCGCGTGCAGGCGTCCCGAACGCAGCCGCGCAGCCAGCGATGCGCGGGATCGGCATCCATCCTGGGGTGCCAGAGCAATGACACCGTGATCTCAGGCGTCGGGACGGGGAGGGGAAAACTATGCATTCCCGCGCGCAAGGCTTCGGTGTGCCGTTCGGGCACGCTGGCGATCAGATCGGAGTTCCGGGCAAGTTGCAGCGCTGTGGAAAAACCGCTGACGATGGTGGCGATCTGTCGTTCCAGCCCGAGCGCGTTCAAGGCTTCATCGATCGGTCCCTTATCAAGCCCGCGCCGCGAGACGTAGATGTGCTGGCCGGCGGCATAAAGGGAGGGCGTCATCTCGCGCTCGCAAAGCGGATGCCCCAAGCGCACGACGCCGACGAAACGATCGCGGAACAAGGCCTGCGCCCGCACCTCCGGCCCGGTCGTCCCGCCGACGACGCCGGTTTCCAGATCGACGGTCCCATCGCGAAGCGGGGCGCTGTCCTTGTCCGGCTTCTGCATGAAGCGCAGCCGCACACCGGGCGCTTGCCGGCCGAGGCGGGCGATGAGATCAGGCCCGAAGCTCTCGGCAAAACCTTCGCTGGTGCGCAGCGTGAACGTCCGAACCAAGCGTTGAAGGTCAAGCGCCTCAGCAGGACGCAGGACCGCCTGCGCGTCCTCGACAATCCGGCCGACCCGCTCGCGCAGTTCGAGCGCGCGCGGCGTGGGGACGAGGCCGCGGCCGGCGCGCACCAGCAGCGGATCGCCCGTCGTTTCGCGCAATCGCGCCAAGGCCCGGCTCATTGCCGACGGGCTGAGCCGCAGCCTTTCCGCCGCACGCGCAACGCTGCCTTCGGCAAGCAGCACATCGAGGGTGACAAGAAGGTTGAGATCGGGCGTCGACATGCATCAAGTATAACACGCTTTCATCGTGATGTGGCGTCGGACGCATGAATTAAGTGCAAAGCATGCGCCTTCCGCCATATCAAGCAGAGAACTAGGTTTTCACCAGTTCCATTCGGGGAACTAAGAGAAAACGGAGTTCACGGGGTGAAATCGATCATTGCAGAGCGAAGCGAGGCCATCGCCGAACAGGCACCCTCCGTACGATGGGCGCTTGCCAGTCTTTCCCTCTCGATGTTGCTGCCGTCACTCGGCACCAGCATCGCAAATGTCGGCCTGCCGAGCCTGGCGCAGGCGTTCGATGCGGCCTTCCAGGACGTGCAGTGGATCGTTCTCGCCTATCTCCTTGCCATCACCACCCTGATCGTCAGCGTCGGACGGCTCGGCGACATCACCGGCCGCCGCCGGCTGCTGCTCATCGGCATCCTGCTCTTCACGCTGGCCTCGGTCCTCTGCGGCGTCGCGCCGACGTTATGGCTGATGATTGCCGCGCGCGCTGTGCAGGGCCTGGGTGCGGCCATCATGATGGCTCTGACCATGGCCTTTGTCGGTGAAACGGTGCCGAAGGAAAGAACCGGGAGCGCCATGGGGCTGCTCGGAACGATGTCAGCGATCGGCACCGCTCTTGGGCCCTCGCTCGGCGGCGTGCTGATCGCCGGGCCTGGCTGGCCGGCAATCTTTCTCGTCAACGTGCCGCTCGGCGTTCTGACCTTCTTTCTCGCCTATCGCCATCTGCCCGCCGATATCAGTAAGGGGAAGACGGATCGGAAGGGCTTCGACATGGCGGGCACACTGCTGTTTGCGCTGACGCTTTCGGCCTATGCGCTGGCGATGACGATCGGGCACGGTCGCTTTGGGCCGCTGAACATCGCTCTGCTCTCGGCCGCCGTCTTCGGCACCGGTTTGTTCGTCTTCGCCGAGGCGAGAGCGGCATCACCGCTGATCCAGTTGACGGTGTTCCGCAATCGCGTGCTCACCGCCAGCCTGGCGATGAACGCGCTGGTGTCGACTGTGATGATGGCGACGCTGGTGGTGGCGCCGTTCTACCTTTCCCATGCGCTCGGACTCAATCAAGCGCTCGTCGGTATCGTCATGTCGATCGGCCCCGTCATCTCCATCTTGAGCGGGGTCCCGGCCGGTCGCCTGGTCGACCGTCTGGACGCACCATTCGTCGTCGTCGCGGGGCTCCTCGCCATGGCGGCGGGCTCCGTCGCCATGGCCATGCTTCCCGGGATATCAGGCTACATCGCCGCCATTGCCATGCTGACACCCGGCTATCAGCTGTTTCAAGCGGCCAACAACACTGCCGTCATGGCGGACGTCCGACCGGACCAGCGGGGCGTCATCTCGGGCATGCTCAACCTGTCGCGCAATCTCGGGCTGATTACCGGCGCATCCGTGATGGGCGCCGTCTTCGCGTTCTCTTCGGGAACACCCGATATCACAGTGGCGCATCCCGAGGCCGTTGCCTCAGGCATGCGGACGACCTTCGCCGTCGCGGCAGCACTGGTTATCGCCGCGCTCGCCATCGCGGCCGGGTTTTATCGACGCCGAGCGCTCGGGGAGAGTTGAGTCCGGCACTGGTCGCCGCGCGAGCGAAGCTCAGACCAAGGTCCGATTCCATCTCGGACTTCGTGCCCATAGCAACTCTCGGTCAATGCGATAGGTTCTCGCGGCATGTGTGGAGATATTCGGAGTTTTACTGTGACTAAGATCATCGTTGCGGGGATGATACTGACGCCGGTTATCTTCTGGGGTTCTATTGGCGTCCTGATATACTTATACTTCTCGTGAGGGCTGCTCGGTGAATCCTCGACTTCGCCGAGTCCCTATTTCGAAACATTCTGCGCCGTGACGATGCCGGCCGATGGCGCCGAAGAGATTCCGAACTGCCGCCTGGCCGCCGACATATCGGGATCAGATCGCGTGGCCACGGAAGATCGCGACGGCCGCAGTGACCAGCGCGGCATTGTCGTTGGCAATCGTCCCATCCGGGAGGTGCTTGCCATCTTCCAGGCCGATACGGGTGGAGTAGCGCCGCTCGCGCGCCAACCTGACGAAGGGCCAGACGGTGTCGTCGAAACCGTGCAGAAGAATGGGCCGATTGACCCGGCTATCCCTGAGCACCTTGATAATGCCGTCCGCGATGCCGCATGCGCGCTGCAAATCCTGTTCGTCATCGAGCTCGATGAGCACGCGAAAGACCCGCTCATGATCATCGAGGCCGATGTAGCGCTCCGCATCGGCGACCGATGCCAGTCCGACTTCAATGCCGACACCCTTCTGCCGGAGCAGCTGCATGACACCGGGCGCATCGTCTTCCGACAGGTTCACCGAGGCATAATCCGGCAGAACGGACCAGCGGCGGATGGCCTCCCTCGTTTTCTCCCGATTGCCTTCGATCCAGGCGCCGGTGGATACGCCGATCAGCGTTCCCGGACAGACACGGCCGATCGCGCCGACAGTGTCGTCGACGGCGGCAAGGCTTTCCTTGCCATCGGCTCCGCGCGGATGGACGTGGAGCTCCGCAGCGCCGGCTGCGACCGAAGCCGT
Source organism: Rhizobium sp. PEPV16 (assembly GCF_008919455.1). Classification (NCBI taxonomy): domain Bacteria; kingdom Pseudomonadati; phylum Pseudomonadota; class Alphaproteobacteria; order Hyphomicrobiales; family Rhizobiaceae; genus Rhizobium; species Rhizobium sp. PEPV16. The sequence continues at coordinate 27,478 of NZ_VSZV01000328.1, read as the reverse complement.
GGCATCACGCACCATGGCATCGATCGTCAGCGGAAGGAGGGGATGAAAATCGCTCGGCCGCGCGCCGTTGATGCAAGCTTGAACGATCATAAAACGAGCCTCGCGCTTGTTGAGCCGCTTAAGACGCCGGGCATACCAAATTGGAAACCTGAAGACTTAGGGGCGCTGCCGACAAAATCATTTCCCTTGTCGTTGGAGCCCCAATAATATCAAATCAGTCGAGATGGGCGACTGCTGCTCTCATGCAGGGTCAAGCTGCGCGCACGCCGACCAGAGGACGGCCACGTGATCTCGTGGCAGCGACGTGACGTCAATCTGCCGCCCGACCCCATTCTTAAGTTAATGGCAGTCGCGTCCTGTTGCTGCCTGTATATCATCTCATAGTCAACGCAAAGGAGGGGGCGTGAAACTCATCTATTGCCCTCAGGGAAGGCCAACCTTCTCGACGATTGCGATGACGGATGGATCTCGTGCAAATTTTCGGCATATGGCGGAAGAGGTGGGATTCGAACCCACGGTACGGTTTCCCGCACGCCGGTTTTCAAGACCGGTTCCTTAAACCACTCGGACACTCTTCCATCTGATTGAAAAGGTCGAGAAATCCACATTTTGTCGATTTCTGCGAACCGGTCGTTGCTACCGATTTGCGACCCAATCAGTCGATGGCTGGCGTTTTAGCAGCTTTGATAGCAGCGTCAACGTGCCCTGCAGCATTTGCCCGCCTCCTTGGCATGACGTAGAACAAATTCGAGCGTGAGCTGAGGAGGCCCGTTCCGCTCATTGGAAATGACTGGCGTTCTCCCCGGCTTGAGCGTTTACTGTGTTGTTCTGGCGGAGGAAACAAACCATGGCAATGTATCTCACGCGCTTCAGCTACACGCCCGAGACCTGGGCGCGGATGATCGAAAACCCCGAGGATCGCCGAGAGGCGGCACGCAGTTACATTGAATCTGTGGGCGGAAAGCTCCATGGCTTCTGGTACGCCTTCGGCGAGCATGATGGTTGGAATCTGTGGGAGGCGCCTGACAACGTATCGATGGCGGCTGTCGCACTTGCGATCGGCGCAGGAGGCGCGCTCAGCTCTATGGAGACCACCGTCCTCCTCAGCGTCGAGGATACGATCGCGGCCTTGGAAAAGGCGAAGTCGGTTCGGTACCGTCCACCGGCAGGGTAGGTGCGGCACACCACTTCCGATCATGTCGGAGATGAGCGCTTCGCGCGCATCTTTCCGTGAATTGCGGCGGAGGCAACCAGGTGTCCCTATTGGGGCAGCACAGCCGTTTGTAGCCGACGAAGCCGTCTATCTCCGATTTGAATCCCTCAGCCAGTGAAATCAGCGGCTCGCTGTTGCATTATGAGCGGACAATACATCGGAAGCCTAGATGGCAAGTTGCTGTATCGACGGGTTGCGCCATGCGTGCGGCCGGCCGGTAACGGCGGCAATAATTGGGCGCGCAAAGATGTGAGCCGCCCTTCATGACTTTGCGTGGAATGCTGATCTGCGGTTGGCGCGGATCATAGCTGTTGGAGAGTTCAGCGCCGACAGGATTCGAGATCGTGCAGCACGGGCTGTCGATCATGCCATGCTCTTGATACCAGTCGGTCGTCCATTCCCAGACATTGCCGGCCATATCGAACAAACCGTAGCCGTTGGCCGGAAATCTCCCCACGGGAGATGTGCCCTCGAAACCGTCCTCCCGACTGTTTTGGACGGGAAACTCGCCCTGCCAGGTGTTGGCCATATGCCGACCGCCGGGCAACATTTCCTCTCCCCATACGTAGTCCGCCGCCTCAAGCCCCCCGCGTGCGGCAAACTCCCATTCTGCTTCGGTTGGCAGTTCCTTGCCGGCCCAGGCCGCATAGGCTTGTGCGTCGTCGAAGGTGACATGGACGACCGGGTGCTCCAATAAGCCCTTGATCGTGCTTGCCGGCCCTCGCGGATGCCGCCAGTTTGCTCCGCGCACATATTTCCACCAGTCGTAGTGGTTCGTCAGATCAACGGGCGATTTTGGCTTGATGAAAACGACTGATGATGGTGCCAGCATCTCCATGATGGCACCCGGATAGTCAGCCGGGTTGGCCGGCCGCTCCGCCGTGGTGACATAGCCGGTCGCCTCGACAAAGGCGGAAAAATCCCGGTTCGTCACCGGGCATGTGTCCACCCAGAACCCATCGACACGAACCCTGTGCGCCGGGGCTTCCTCCCGATAGTGGCGATCCGAGCCCATCAGGAAATCGCCGCCGGGGATCCATAACATACGACCGCTCGCACGCGCTTTCACAATCGGTGGTTCCAACATGGCTTCGCCTTGCATTCGACCTTCACTGATCATTTATTCGCAAAGACCTTCACGCAATTGACCCCGGCTGGTTGCCGTCATCAACGTCTGGAAGAGAACTCGTCTTTGCCGGCCTTCGCCCGCAATTACTGCACCTCGCGATGTGCGAAAAACAGACTCCAAAGCCTTCCTTTGCCGAGTGCCACTCCCAATTCCCTCGATGCCAGGTAAGGGATCAAGATCAACAGCATGATTGCGCTCATGGCCAGGAGCTCGGGCAGCCGACTGGCTATATCGCCGATCACAACCGAGAGTGCCCGGCCATGAAGGAACCCAACGACGCACTCTTCAGCAAGCGACATGACGAGGATCAGCGACAGATAGAGTGCCCCTTGTAGGCCACGACGCCGACGAGTCTCGAACTGCCGGACCGCTCTCCGAGGCCGATCGTATGACCGAGCAGGATGAACTTTCCGAGAATGAGAGCCTTGATCGCGGGTATGCCGAACACAAGAAATTCCACACCCTGACTACCGAGGACGGCCATTTTGTAGAGGAGGATTGCCGCGAAGCAGACATAGAGATAGGCGCAGAGGAAGGCGTACTCCTTTATCTCGTGCTTGGCTCGCTGGAGGATAGTCGTCGCTTGTCCGTTCTCATTCGCATTCATCGATCTTTTTCCGATCATAGTCGGGATGCCGCCGAACATTAACGGCGCCATCCTGGCCTTCGTCAACGTCTGATCACTGTCCGCCACCCCGCTGGAGTTTCTCAAGCACATGGTCCATCGAGAAGCTGCCCGGCGACTGGCGGGGCGGATATTTTACATAGGTTTGAAGATGTTTGGCCACGTATGCCTGGGCCGGAACCAGCGCGAAGGCATGTTCTACGCGCCATCTTGTATAGTCTCCCGCTGCATGCTGGGCAATTTCGAACGGATCGGCGCGCAGATCAATTAATTTCGGAAATCGCAGTGTGATCAGAGGATCCTGCCACACGTCCAACCCTTCTGCTCGTTGTTCCATGAACACCAGCTTCCAGCGGTCGTAGCGCAATCCTGCCAGGCTTCCGTCATCAGTCCAGTAAAAATACTCCTTGCGCGCGCCAGGCCCTGTGCCGTCAAGCAGTTTGCGTTGATTGTAGCCGTCAAGATGCACGTTGAATGTCTTGCCGGCCGCTTCATAGCCGGTCAGAAGCTTGGCTGCGATGTCAGGCTCGCCGGCTGCCGCAACCAAGGTCGGCAGCCAATCCTCGTGGGAAACAATCTCGTTGATCTCGGTTCCCGGTTTGACAACGCCCGGCCAGCGCACCATCCCAGGCACGCGGTAACCACCTTCCCAATTGGTATTCTTTTCGCCATGAAACGGCGTTGTGCCGCCATCAGGCCAGGAAAACACCTCCGCACCGTTATCGGTCGTCCAGACAACGATGGTGTTTTCGGCGATGCCAAGTTCGTCGAGCTGGTCGAGCAGCTGGCCAACCATACCGTCGAATTCAGCCATGCCGTCGGCAACGATCCCCAGGCCCGTTTTGCCTTTCGACTCCGCTTTAAGATGCGTATAGATATGCATCCGGGTCGAGTTGAACCAGCAAAAGAACGGCTTTTCGGCTTTGGCGCTGCGGTCGATGAAGTCCTTGGCAGCGCCGAGAAATTCCTCGTCAGCCGTTTCCATGCGTTTTCTGGTGAGCGGCCCCGTATCCTCAATCGTCTGCTTGCCTACTCTTCCGAAACGCGGATCCTCGGTCGGATCGTCTGTCTCGCTCGCTTTGCATTTCAACACGCCACGCGGTCCGAATTTTGCGAGAAACTGTGGATCCTTCGGGTAATCAGGGTTCTCCGGTTCTTCTTCGGCATTGAGGTGATAGAGGTTGCCGAAGAACTCATCGAAGCCGTGGACGGTCGGCAAAAATTCGTTGCGATCACCGAGATGATTCTTGCCGAATTGGCCGGTCACGTATCCTTGTGGCTTGAGCAATTCGGCGATCGTCGGATCCTTCTCAGACAGACCCTCCTTGGCTCCGGGAAGCCCGACTTTGAGCAGCCCCGTGCGAAAACAGCTCTGGCCAGTAATGAAGGCCGCTCGCCCCGCCGTGCAGGATTGCTGCGCGTAGAGATCGGTGAAGATCGCACCTTCGTCGGCGATACGGTCAATATTTGGCGTCTGGTATCCCATCTGCCCGCGATTGTAAGCGCTGGTGTTCCACCAGCCGATGTCATCGCCGAAGATCACAAGAATATTCGGCTTCTTTGCTCCTGCCTGGGCAAGCGCCGGAATGCTGGCGACCGGACAGAATGCCGCTAATGCGATTGCCGAGCCGCCGCCCAGCAGGATTTGGCGCCGGGTACTATTGAGTTCCGTCTTTCCCGTTTTATCGCTCATCTCATGCCTCCCTAACTGTCACAGAGATTTTGGCGTCAGAAAGCAACCTAACGCATTCGAATATCCGCGCTATTGCACTTAGGGGCAGTTGCCTTGGCCATGGATATCGTTCGAGGATAATCAGACGCCGGAGGCTGAGCTTGCTGCGCCTGCGTTATGAGCACGATGAAACTAAGTTCCTGGTCCAAAACGGAAGTTTAACGGGGAATTGTCCAACGCAGATCTGCCCCACGCGGCTGCTACTGGAATGCCACGCGCATCTCCCGCGCAGATTATGCGCATTTCGACCGGGGTCACCGCCGTAAGCAAAACCGCTGGCCTCTCAATGGTAGAAGCTCAGCTGGCACTGCAATGATGAGGTGGCCTACAACCGGAGACTTAAGAAACCTGGCTTCCGTCAGATCCAAGGCCCTTCGGGCCGTTGAGCTGGTTCATATCCTCGCCGAGGGATCGAACCGCCTCCATCGTCACGGCGAGGGCCGACATCAGGATTGCGATGTCGTTGTCTTTATCCGGCTGGGAAAGCGCGCGAGATCGAGCGTGCAACTGCTGGCTGATCGTATCGAGCCGCGACAGGGTTTCATGCTTCATGGTGATCCTCCAAAGGTCTAAACCTTCAAAGCCCGCGGCGGACAATTCGTTCCCATACTGAAGGAAGAGCCGCACCGCTGCGGCATATCAAATACGCGCCGGCCGTGTTTCGGTATGGCGCTTTGGGGGCGTCCGGAAGCGCCCCGGATGTTCACCATATGCCCCGCATCGGCACGATGATTCGGGCCTCATTGCGGCGGCGGAAGGGCAGGCGGAAAGGGTTTTCGTTAGTGATTTATAAACCATAATCATTAGAATTGTCGCTATCGCTGCGAAATCGTTCGTAAATTTGCCACGAACTTAGCAAGATTAAAGCCTCGTTAGGCGGGCGGGAATAAGGCGCTATTGCCCCAGGATGGGGCAGGGTTCCTTTAACCATAACGATCTTTGAGCGGCGTGGGGCATATGAAACTGGATTACGGGGCGGCGTCTTTCGCAACGACAGCACGGTGGCTGGCGATCTCGGCGATGTGTGCGACGGTTGCGGCTTGCGGCACGACGCAGGCGGTGCCGAAGAAAAAATCCCACGGCAAAGAATATTTCTCCGAATCCGAATATGGCGTGAAGGCGAGCCCGCGGGTCGCCACCGGCAACAATATCCCGAAGGGCGGCGGCCGCTACATCGTCGGCAACGCTTACGAGGTGAAGGGCAAGTGGTATTATCCGAAGGAAGATTTTGCTTATAACAAGGTCGGCGTCGCCTCCTGGTATGGCTCTGCCTTTCATGGGCGCCTGACGGCGAACGGCGAAGTCTACGACCAGATGCATCTTTCCGCCGCACATCCAACCTTCCCGCTGCCGAGCTATGCGCGCGTCACCAATCTCGAAAGTGGTTCTTCCGTCATCGTACGCGTCAATGATCGCGGTCCCTATCACGAAGGCCGCATCATCGATCTTTCCAACAAGACGGCCGATATGCTGGATCTGCAGCACAGTGGCACCGGCAAGGTGCGCGTGCAATATGTCGGCCGCGCCCGCATGGACGGCCACGACATGCCCTATCTGATGGCCTCCTACGCGCCGAAGGGCAGCCGCATTCCCGGCGTCAACCCAGAAGGCCAGATCGCAACCGGCGTGATGGTCGCCTCCAACAGCCGAAAGATCACCCGCGACCAGTTGCAGAGTTCGGAAGACTACGAGACGCCGGCCAACGTGCCGGTGCCGAGGTCGGCCACCTCTTATGCCGGCTCGACGCCGAGCGCCCACAACAATGCGGCAGGCGCCGCAGCAACCGCTCAGGCACCGGCTGCCCATGTTCTGGTCGCGCCAACAGCGCCGTCCTTCAACAATGGCGCTCAGGCGATGGACCAGATGGTCGTGCTGCCGGAGATCGGTCCGATGCCTTACGAGCGGCCCCAGAATTCGCTGGCGCTCGGCTACCAGAACGAAGAGGTGAAGACGGTGACCGTCGATCTCGCCTTCGACGCGGTGATGGTGCGCAATGACGGGCTGACCCAAGAGTCCATCCTTGCCTCGGCCAAGCGCCAGCAGGCAAAGTTCGCCGCGCGCTGAGCATGGCATTGCATCGGATTCCCCCTCGCTCTAACCTCCCGACATACGCCGCTCCATAAGTGGAAATTGCGATGCTGAAGCCCGCGCTTCGCCTGCTTGCATGCCTGATGCCGTTCGCCACCGGAGCCTTTGCAGCCGATGGCGGTGCCGCCGGTTTCGCCACCAAGGCGGCGCAGGCCTATATGATCGAGGCTACCACCGGCACTGTGCTTCTCGCCAAGAACGAGGATCAGGGCTTTTCGCCGGCTTCGCTCGCCAAGCTGATGACGATGGATCTCGTTTTCGACGCGGTGACCAAGGGCCAGATCACGCTCGACACCGAATATCCCGTTTCCGAATATGCCTGGCGGACAGGCGGCGCGCCGTCGCGGACGGCAACGATGTTTGCCAGCCTGAAATCACGCGTGCGCGTCGAGGACCTGATCAAGGGTGTCGCCATCCAGGGCGCCAATGACAGCTGCATCATCCTCGCCGAGGGCATGGCCGGAAGCGAGCAGCAATTTGCCGGGTCGATGACGCGGCGTGCCCGCGAGCTCGGCATGGAGAAGGCGGAGTTCGGCAATTCCACCGGCCTTCCCGACGGCAAGAGCAAGGTGACGGCACGCGAGATGGTGACGCTCGCCGCCGCCCTTCAGCAATCCTATCCGAACCTTTACCCCTATTTCGCGCAGCCGGATTTCGAGTGGAACAAGATTTTCCAGCGCAACCGCAACCCGCTGCTCGGGCTCGATCTCGGCGCCGATGGGCTTGCGACCGGCTTTACCGAGGGCGAGGGATATTCGATCGTCGCTTCGGTTCAACGCGACGGCAGGCGGCTGTTTCTGGCGCTTGCCGGCATCGCTTCCGACAAGGAGCGGACGGAGGAGGCCAAGCGCGTACTCGAATGGGGGCTGACGGCCTTCGAGAACCGGCAGATCTTCGGCGACAACGAAGTGATCGGCGCCGCCAGCGTCTATGGCGGCACGGCGCGCACCATCGATCTCGTCGCCAAGGCGCCGGTCAGCGTCTATATTCCGATCAGCAATCCCGACCGGCTGTCGGCGCGCATCATCTATCGCTGGCCACTGACGGCGCCGGTCAAGCCGGATAGCCAGGCGGGAACGCTCAGGATTTTCGCAGGCAGCCGGCTGCTCAGGGAGGTGCCGCTCTATACGGTGCAGGCAGTCGGCGAGGGCTCGCTCAGCAGCCGGGCGGTCGATGCCATGCTGGAACTCGGCGAATCGCTGTTCTTCTCCTGGCTCTGGGACAAGCCCGCGCCCGTCTGACGCCCGATTTCTGGTACAATTTGCCGGGAAAGGTGAATATGTCGCCGCGGCGAAAGGTTTTCCTCCCTGATATCTTCGGATAGATAGAAGGAGCGGGGCGCGTGCGGCGCCTGGAATGCGGGAAGTTGTCATTGTCATCCAGTACGGGATTGTTCGTTACGTTTGAAGGCGGGGAAGGCGCTGGGAAATCCACGCAGATCCGCCGCCTCGCCGAGGCGCTGAAGGGCGAAGGTCATGACGTGCTGATGACGCGCGAACCGGGCGGATCGCCGGGCGCGGAGGCCGTGCGCCACGTGCTGCTGTCGGGTGCTGCCGAAGCCTTCGGCACGCGGATGGAGGCGATCCTTTTTGCAGCGGCGCGCAACGACCATGTCGAAGAGGTGATCCGGCCGGCCTTGGCCGCAGGCAAGGTCGTGCTCTGCGACCGCTTCATGGATTCCTCCCGCGTCTATCAAGGCATCACCGGCAATCTCGAGCCCGACTTCATCGAGACGCTGCAGCGCATCGCCATCAACGGCGTCATGCCGGATTGCACCGTGATCCTCGACATCCCCGCCAAGGTCGGGCTGGAGCGGGCGCAGAAGAGGGCTGCTGCCGACGGTCCCGATCGCTTCGAGAAGGAGCGGCTGGAAACGCACGAGAAACGGCGCGATGCCTTTCTCGATATCGCCGCCCGCGAGCCGGAGCGCTGTCACGTCGTCGACGCCATGCAGACGGAGGAGGCGATCGCCGCCGAGATCCTGGCGATCGTCAAACAGCTGCTGTCGCCGGCAGGCCGTGCCCGAATGCCGGAAGCCGCTCATCATGAATGAGGCCCATCATGAGTGAAGAGAGGCCCGGACTGCTCGACGGCGCCATCTGGCCAGGGGAAAACACCAGGCTGTTCGGACATGCGGAGGCTGAAGCCTTCCTTGCGCAGTCCTATCGGTCCGGCAAGGGCCACCACGCCATCCTGATCGAGGGGCCGGAGGGCATCGGCAAGGCGACGCTCGCCTTCCGCTTTGCCAATCACGTGCTCTCGCATTCCGATCCAGAGACAGCGCCGGAGACGATCGGCGATCCCGATCCAGCCTCTCCCGTCAGCCGGCAGATCGCGTCGGGCGCCTCGCATAATCTGCTGCACCTTGCCCGGCCGGTGGACGAAAAGACCGGCAAGGTGAAATCGGCGATCACAGTCGACGAGGTGCGTCGCGCCGGCAAGTTCTTCTCGCAGACATCTGGCACCGGCAACTGGCGGATCGTCATCATCGATCCGGCCGACGACATGAACCGCAATGCGGCCAACGCCATCCTGAAGATTCTGGAAGAGCCGCCGAAACGGGCGCTGTTCCTGGTGCTCTCGCATGCGCCGGGACGGCTGCTGCCGACGATCCGCTCGCGCTGCCTGCCGCTGAAACTGTCGCCGCTTGCCGATGATGAACTCGTCGCGGCCCTTGCTCATCTCGGCATATCGGGCGAGGGTGGAGCAGTGCTTTCGGCCGCCAAGGGCAGCGTCGGCGAGGCACTGAAACTCCTGAACTACGGCGGCGGCGAGATCATCGCCGCTTATGACGAGATGCTTTCCGCGGAGGGGCCGACGGCCCGCAAGGCGATGCATCGGCTGGCCGACGCGCTTTCGGGTCGGGAAAGCGACACGATCTTCGATTTCTTCGTCAGCCATGTCGGCGACGACATCATGAACCGGGCGCGCTCGGCGGCCGGCGAGGGGCAGATCGCCGCAGCGGATCGGCTGGCGCGGCTCTATTCCGAGATCACCGAGCGGCTCACCATTTCGGATGGCTACAACCTCGACCGCAAGCAGACGATCATCAGCATTCTCGCCGATATCAAGCAGCCGGGCCTTTAAAGCGCGTCACCGATGACACTTTTGGCACCCTGCTCTGATCAGCCGGTCAACAGCTTCAATGCGACGACAGCAAGCGTGACGGCGAGGACGATGCGGATGGTGCGTTCGTGCAGCTTCGGCGCCAGAAGGCTGCCGATGATGATACCGGGGATAGAGCCGATCAACAGGGCAAGCAGCATCGGCCAGTCGATCTCGCCGATCAGCCAATAGCCCATGCCGCCGATCAAGGTCAGCGGTACCGCGTGGACGATATCGGAACCGACGATCTCGCGCACATCGAGCCTGGGATAGAGGACCAGCAGGATCGTCACCCCCAGCGCGCCGGCGCCGACCGAGGTCAAGGTGACGAGGACGCCGAGAACGAACCCGAGAATGACGGTGAGGGCGAGGATGGTCGTCGGCTTTGGCGGCGTTCGATCGCCGATGGCGCGCCGCGCTAGTTCGAGGATCGGGCCTCGGAAGACCAGCATGATCGCGGTCATGACGAGAAGCCAACCGAGCGCCGTGGTGATCGTGTTGGTCACGCCGATGCTTTTGCGATCGACCCCGGCCAGCAGCCAGAGCATCAGCAGGGCGGCCGGCAGGCTGCCGGCTGCGAGGCTGCCGACGATCTTCCAGTTGACGCGCCCATGCATGCCGTGAACGGCGGTGCCGGCCGTCTTGGTAATTGCCGCGTAGAGAAGATCGGTACCGACGGCAGTGGCGGGATGGATGCCGAAGAGCAGTACCAGCAGGGGCGTCATCAGCGAACCGCCGCCAACGCCAGTGATGCCGACGAGGGCGCCGACGAACAGGCCGGAAAGCGAATAGAGCGGCTCGAATGTCAAGCAAGCGCCCCTGACGACGCCCGGCCACGACCATTCCGGTAGATGAAAACTCGCACTTCGTTCTTGTCCTGCCCTCTTTCCCAAGACGGGTAGATTGGGCGAGAAGCTGAGTCAAGTTCACGCCCCCATCGTCCCGGAAATCATCGACGGCGGCGAAACTTGAGGTTTCGCTTGACGGTGACATGCGCTAAGAGCGGCTGACCATTTTTATAGAGTTAGCCGGACATTGGCCGCCATGACAGACAAGACACCCTTCTACATCACTACCGCGATTTCCTACCCTAACGGCAAGCCGCATATCGGCCATGCCTATGAGCTGATCGCGACGGATGCGATGGCGCGCTACCAGCGCCTCGACGGCAAGGATGTGTTCTTCCTGACGGGCACCGACGAACATGGCCAGAAGATGCAGCAGACGGCGCGCGCCGAGGGCATCACCGCGCAGGCGCTCGCCGACCGCAACTCCGGCGAGTTCCAGGCGATGGCGACGCTGCTCAACGCTTCGAACGATGACTTCATCCGCACCACGCAGGAGCGCCATCACGAGACGTCGCGCAACATCTGGAAGCTGATGGCCGACAATGGCGACATCTACAAGGACAGCTATGCCGGCTGGTATTCGGTGCGCGACGAGGCCTATTACCAGGAAAACGAGACGGAGCTGCGCGCCGACGGCGTGCGCTACGGGCCGCAGGGCACACCTGTCGAGTGGGTGGAAGAGGCAAGCTATTTCTTCAAGCTCTCCGAATATCAGGAGAAGCTGCTTGCCCATTACGAGGAAAACCCTGATTTCATCGGCCCGGCCGAGCGCCGCAACGAGGTGATCTCCTTCGTCAAGTCGGGCCTTAAGGACCTCTCGGTCTCGCGCACAACCTTCGACTGGGGCATCAAGGTGCCGGACGATCCGGCCCATGTTATGTATGTCTGGGTCGACGCGCTGACCAACTACATCACCGCGACAGGCTATATCGAGGACAGGAACGGTCCGCGGGCGAAATACTGGCCGGCCGACGTGCACATCATCGGCAAGGACATCATCCGTTTCCACGCCGTCTACTGGCCGGCCTTCCTGATGTCGGCGAAGCTGCCGCTGCCGAAGCGGGTCTTTGCCCACGGCTTCCTGCTCAACAAGGGCGAGAAGATGTCGAAGTCGCTCGGCAACGTCGTCGATCCGGTCAATCTGGTGAACCATTTCGGCCTCGACCAGGTGCGCTACTTCTTCCTGCGTGAAGTCTCCTTCGGCCAGGACGGCAGCTATAGCGAAGAGGCGATCGGCACGCGTATCAACTCGGACCTCGCCAACGGCATCGGCAATCTGGCCAGCCGCTCGCTGTCGATGATCGTCAAGAATTGCGCCAGCAAGATCCCGGAATGCGGGGCGCTCAGCGACGAGGACAAGGCGATGCTGGCTGAGGTCGATGCGCTGCATGCCTCGACCCGCGAGGACATGGGCAAGCAGCAGATCCACCGGGCGCTCGCCTCGATCATTTCGGTCGTTTCCGAGACCGACCGTTATTTCGCCGGCCAGGCGCCGTGGGCGCTGAAGAAGACCGATCCCGAGCGCATGGGCACGGTGCTTTATGTGACTGCCGAAGTCGTGCGCCAGATCGCCATCCTGCTGCAGCCCTTCATGCCGGAATCCTCGGCCAAGCTGCTCGATCTGGTCGCAGCACCTGCAGACAAGCGCGACTTCGCCGCTCTTGGGCAAGCCGGCCGTCTCGTTGCCGGAACGGCACTCGAAGCGCCGACGCCGGTCTTCCCGCGCTACGTGGCTCCGGAGGCTTGAGGCCGTGCTGATCGACACGCATTGCCATCTTGATTTCGCCGACTTCGAGGCGGAGCGGGACGAGATCGTCGCGCGCGCGCATCAGGCTGGCGTCGCGCAGATGGTGACGATCTCGACGCGGGTACGCAAGCTCGAGACGCTGCTTGCCATCACTGAGAAATATCCTTCGGTGTTCTGCTCGGTCGGCACGCATCCGAACAATGCCGACGAAGAGCTGGATATTGAGACGGATGAACTGGTGCGTCTCGCCAATGCCCATGAGAAGGTGGTGGCGATCGGCGAGGCCGGTCTCGACTATTTCTACGACACACAGAAACCTGAGGATCAACAGACCGGCTTTCGCCGGCACATCGCGGCGGCGCGCGAGACCCAGCTGCCGCTCGTCATCCACAGCCGCAGCGCCGACGAGGACATGGCAGACATCCTGACCGAGGAAAGCGGGAAGGGGGCCTTCCCTTTCATTCTCCACTGCTTCTCCGCAGGCCCGGAACTTGCCAAGAGCGGCGTCGCGCTCGGCGGCTATATCTCCTTCTCGGGCATCCTGACCTTCCCGAAGTCGGAAGAACTGCGCGAGATCGCCAAGACGGTTCGGCATGATCGGCTGCTTGTGGAAACGGACGCGCCCTATCTGGCGCCGAAGCGCTGGCGCGGCAAGCGCAATGAGCCGTCCTATGTCGTCAACACGGCCGAAGTGCTCGCCGATACGATCGGCGTTTCCACCGAAGAGGTCGCGCGGATCACGACGGAGAACGCTTTCCGACTGTTCTCGAAGATGCCGAGGATCTAGCGGCGTGCTCTACCGGCGGCGTTTCACCATTCTCGGCTGTTCGTCGTCACCGGGCGTGCCCCGCATCACCGGCGACTGGGGCGCCTGCAATCCCGACAATCCGAAGAACCGACGCACGCGTGCTGCCTTTATGGTGCAGCAATTCGCACTCGATGGCGGCGTGACGACCGTCGTCATCGACACCGGCCCGGATTTCCGCGATCAGATGATCAGGTCAGGGGCCGACCATGTCGATGCCGTGCTCTACAGCCATCCGCATGCCGATCATATTCACGGTATCGACGATCTGCGCGGCTATTTTCACAACACCCGCCGCCGAGTGCCGATCTTTGCCGACCAATTTACGATGGACAGGTTGCGGGAAGCCTTCGGCTATTGCCTGGAAACGCCGCCGGGCAGCAATTACCCGCCGATCGTGCTGCCGATCGTCATCGAAAACCTCGACGCGCCCGTCGAAATTCATGGTCCAGGCGGGACGATCGCCTTCCATCCGCATATCCAGCAGCATGGGGATATCCACTCGCTCGGCTTCCGCATCGGCGATGTGGCTTATTGCAGTGATATCAGCGATTTCCCACCGCAGACCGTCGAGAAGCTTCAGAACCTCGACATGCTGATCATCGACGCGCTGCAATATACCTACCATCCGAGCCATCTGTCGCTGGAACAGTCGCTCGACTGGATCGGCCGGTTGAAGCCCAAACGGGCGATCCTCACCCATATGCACACGCCGCTCGACTACGACGTGGTGATGGCTGAGACGCCGGACCATGTGGTGCCGGCGTATGACCAGATGAGTTTTGAGACCGAGGTCAGGCTCTAAAGCTTGAACCCGCTCGCTTGCACGTAGGGCAGCAGTTCGACGCCGCCGCGGTGGATCATGTCAAGCGAGACATAGAGGATGATCAGCAGGCCGACATAGGCGATCCAGCGATGGTTGGTGAGCAACCGGGCGATAAAGTTTGCGGCAATACCCATCAGCGCGATCGACAGGGCAAGACCGATGACCAGCACGCTCGGATGTTCGCGCGCAGCACCGGCAACGGCCAGCACGTTGTCGAGCGACATCGAGACGTCGGCAATGACGATCTGGGTCGCCGCCTGGAAGAAGGTCTTTTTCGGCGCACCTTCGGCACCCACCGCTCCGTGATGCTCGCCATGGCCGGCGCGAAGCTCGCGCCACATCTTCCAGCAGACCCAGAGCAGCAGCAGACCGCCGGCCAGCAGCAGGCCGACGATCGCCAGCAGGTAGACTGCGACGCTGGCAAAGAGAATGCGCAGAACGGTCGCGGCCACGATGCCGACGATAATCGCCTTGCGGCGCTGTGTCGCCTCGAGGCCGGCAGCAGCAAGACCGATAACCACGGCGTTGTCGCCGGCGAGAACGAGGTCGATAGCAATGACCTGCAGCAAAGCCGTCATACCGGCTGCCGTAAACATGTCCATATGAATATCCCCAATACGTCAAAGCCGTGCTAGCGTCTCGAAGGTTTGACGTCAACCGCTGAGCGATTTCGCAGGCGGCGTAATTTGCGCGTCTGCGCGTCGAAATGGCTGGCGGCAATGAAACAGCAGGCGATACAGCGGAGCATCGCCATTCCCTTGGAACATTCAACACAGCCGCCGGTTCTTCAAGTCAGGAAACCAGACTTCGGCCAAACTTCGGCTTGGCGGCTGGATCCAGATACCGAGAGGAGAGTCCCATGGGCAGCATTTACAATGATACCAACCCGGCCTTTTCAGGCCCGACAGGCGGCAGCAGCCTTGCTGCATTCTTCGACAGCCGATCTGACGCCGAATCCGCCGTCTCCCGTCTTGAGGACGCGGGCGTGCCGGTTGCGAGAATAAGGCTGATGCCCGGATATGAGGCGGGCGCAAAAAATACCGGCGCGATGAGCGACGACCGCAGCGGCTTCTTCGACGCGCTGGCAGACTTCTTCTTCCCCGACGAGGATCGCGCGGTCTACGCAGAAGGGCTGCGGCGAGGCGGTTTCCTCGTCCAGGTCAATGATGTCGATGACGCGCTCTACGAGACCGTCCACGATATTCTGGACGACGAAGGCAGCATCGACATGGATGAGCGTGCAGATCTCTGGTCGTTGGAGGACAGGCAACAAGGCGCGTCCAATACCGGTTTTGCCGGCCAAGCCTCCGGCGGCAAATCGTCGGACGATCTCGCCGTGTCCGAGAGCGCATTCGACGACGCCCGCCCAGTGGCAATGCGCGACACCACGCATGGAAGCGCCAAAGTGCGCGCCTATACTTTGCCCGGCAGTAACGAGCCATCGGACGATGCCGATCGGCAATCGCAAAGCCAGTCGCAATCCCAGGGCGGGTCTCACCAGAGCCAGGGTTTCCGGCGCGACCATTGATCTTATGAGGCCCGGCCCCAATGCCGGGCTTCATTTTTCTCGCTTACCCTATTCGAGGAGATGTCGATGCAATCATCCATCAACCGCCACGGCCTTCCGCCTGAACCCGACGAACTGATCGCGGAAGGCGATCCGCCCTTTGCCGATGCGGCTGAGCAGACCGCGCGTGAAAAGGCCGACGAGAGCCTGCATGCCCTGCAGCATGAGGTCAGGCTGCTGAATGCCCGTATAGGCGTGCTGCGCGAGGATGCCGAAGCGGCGCTGAAAGCCAAGGCGGTATCGGTCGATGCAAGCGCTCATGTCCAGCTTGGCGATTATCCCTGGCTGAAACTTGCCGCGGCGATCGGCACAACCTTCATTGCAGCCAGACTGGTTCGGCGTCTTGCGCTCGGCGTACTGCTTGCGGGATTTGTTGGTCATATCCAGGAGGTGAGACGGCAGTGACGGATCGTCGTTGATGATGGCTGTCTGGTGCGGGGGGCGAGTTTGATACGCGAATAAGCGCTCATGCTAGAAGCAGGCCAGCAATTCCGGCAAACGTCCGACACCGCCAGGATCGCGAAACGAACCGCATAAGCGATACTCGCCATACTTGCTGCAAGGACGGCTTTCGCAAGAAGATTGGCGAAGCCCAGCGCAAAGACCGCCAATGCCGCAATGGTGCCGGTGGCGCTGCAATCCTCTTCTTGTGCCGCCTGCATCGATCTTTGCCGCTTCGCCCAACGAATTCCGCTTGCTTCCTGATGAGGACCGTCAATATCACGTTCGCACTTTCGGGTGGAACGACCTTGATCTTCGTCAAAGCGCGGGAGACACCTCTGCGCTATGATAACCTCCACCATTCGGAGGACATCAGCCGTGAAAGCGCAATTCCATTTACCGCTGGCCACCTATCCAGACGCAAGCTCCTTCTCGCTCCTTCAGAACGCTGTCGCTGTTTCCCTTCACCAGAAGGCCGGTTTGACGGCAAGCATACCGCTGGTCAGGGTCGAACCCTTTCAGCCGCGATTTCCATCACTCATTGACGTCGACAGAATGCGTGCGGAGGCGGAGCGCTTGAGTAAGGACAATGGAACCGTTCTCGGGCAGACGCTCCGTGATTATGCGAAAAAAGCCGAGGTCGAGGTCGATATCCAGCCATTCGATGCGAGGGAGCCATTTGTCGCACAAACTCTTGCCGAACTGTCGCGCGCATATGATCTTTCCATTTTGGAAGCATCTGTGCTGATGAGGCCGCTGATCGAGAGCGTGCTGTTTGGAAGCGGTCGACCGCTCCTGCTTTTTCCCCCGGATAATTTCTCCGGCCGGATCGATGCTGTTGCCGTCGCCTGGGATGGAGGAGCCACCGTGGCGCGGACACTGGCGGGTGCCAGGTTCTTGCTGGAACAGGCTTCGCGTGTCGTCCTGATTTCCGTCACCGATGATAAGCAGATTGACGAGCGCAGCCGAGATCACCTTGCGGCTGCGCTTCGGAAGGCTGGTCTTGCCGTCGATGTCGCAGCCGTTCAAGCGAAGGGAAACTCACCGGCCAGCGTCATTCAAGCTGCCGCCCTGGAACGCAAGGCAGATTTGCTCGTCGCCGGCGCATTCGGCCATTCGAGACTACGCGAATTCCTCTTGGGAGGGGTGACACGGTCGCTGTTGACCCACCTCGAAATGCCCACTCTCCTTTGTCACTAATTCAGAGTGCGCGCGTCGCGTCGACGATAGTAACAATATCGCCATCACCGAAAGTCTGATGCCGCAACCAACGCTTTGGAAGGAATCAATGAACCTGCGCGACGTCTGAAGGCATCGGCTTGGCCAGCTCCTTGACGATCGCTTCAAGCGCATCGGCCGTCGTCCGCAGGCCGGATGACCGCGCAATTTTCAGTGCCGCTCTGCAGTGAGCGGACAATTCGTCTTGCTCCTGGTAATCATTCGTCGGAAATACGATGCCCGCATATTGCGATGGGTTTCCGGCTTCATCCCTAAAGCAGCGGCCCAAGGCCGCCACGGCGACTATTTGCCCGCTTCGATCAAATACCCGATAGTCACAGCGATACGGATTTCCTGTGATCACCGAATCTGAAATCGCCCTGGCCACGGACGGCTTGTCGTCCGGATGAATCCGGTCGAGGTATCTGATGACCGGCAGCCCCGTGAGAGTCTCTTCGGGATCAAGCCCAAAGAGGTTTGCCAGCGCCGAATCCGCATAAACCTTGTCGGTCGCCAACTCCCAGGTGAAAATGCCCGGCTCGTCGGTAAAAGAAAATTCGGACGTTCCCAAAGCTCTGTTGACAAGACTCATTCCGCATCCCCGGTCTGCACGCCAATGCTGCCGGGTGGTTACGTCACCTGGCTCTTGAAAGAATGCGACGCGCTCGATCAATGACCGGGCGGTCGACCATTTCACCCCCGATTTTAACTGCGTTTCCATCAGACGCAACTGCAAGGACAATCTGAGGGCCCGCGATCGCCACACCAGCTCGTTGTGCGCAGCCAGCAGCGTCGTTTTCTTGACGTGTACAGCGAAGGTGTGCTCCACCTCGGCTTCGACGTTCCAGAATGCGACGAAGCTGACAAGGCCGGCGCGAAGGGTTGACGGAAATCATGACGAAAATCGATCTCAATTCTGATCTGGGGGAGGGGTTTGGGCCCTGGCGCATGGGCGACGACAAGGCGATCCTTGACGTCGTCACTAGTGCGAACATCGCATGCGGCGGCCATGCCGGAGATCCAGCAACCATGGTGGAGACGCTGGCGCTCGCAAGCGAGCGGGGTGTCGTCGCCGGCGCTCATCCGGGCTTTGCAGATCGCGAGGGCTTCGGACGACGCCTGATCCCCTTGAGCATCCGGGAGGTGGAGCAGCTTGTCGCAACGCAAACAGGGGCGCTGATGGGAGCTGCGGCTCTGGCAGGCGCCCAAGTCCGTTACATCAAGGCGCACGGCGCACTCGCCAATTGGGCGGCCGACGAACGGCCGGTCGCCGACGCCATCATCCGCGCAACCCGAGCGGTCTCGCCGGAACTTGCCATACTGGCGATCTCCGGGACAGAGCTGGAACATGCGGCCCGCGTTGCCGGGATGACCGTCTTCAGCGAAATTTTTGCCGATCGCGGCTATCTCTCCACGGGTCGGCTCGTTCCGCGTACCTTGCCGGGAGCGATGATCCATGACCCCGCGGAGGCGGCATCTAGATTGATCGGGTACCTATCCAGCGGCCTCATGCCGACGGTCGACGGCGTCCCGATCCCTCTCGATGCGCACTCGATCTGCGTTCATGGGGACAGCCCGGGAGCGCTTGCCATGGCCGTCCACGTGCGCCGGGAACTGCAAAAGGCAGGCATCGAGGTGGGTCCATTCCTTCAACAGACAAAGGAAAACAGGTGATGGCCAAAGGCTATCTTATCGCCCAGGCTGCCGTCACCGATCCGGAAGCCTACGGGACCTGCGCGCGGGCTGCGGATGCGGACTTCATTCTGATCGAAGGCGCCGACTGACGTGTCAGAGGACCCGTCCGCATCGTCCGGCAGCGTTCCGACCTACCGCCCGGTGGGCGGGCACGCGGTGCTCGTCGAATTCGGCGCGACCATCGATAAACGGATCCACGATCAGGTCGTCAAGCTGGATGCCGCCTTGAAGGCGGCACCCTTTGAAGGATTCGTCGAAGCCGTTCCGGCCTATGCCAGCATTCTCATATGCTTCGACCCGCTCGTGGCCGATCATCGGACGACGGAGGCGGCCATTGCCGAGCGTCTGACGGCCGAGGCTCCACAGACGATCGGAGCGATGCGCGAAGTCGACGTCTGCTACGATCCTGATCTTGCGCCCGATCTTGCCGCCGTCGCCGAGGCGAGTGGATTATCGCCGGAAGACGTCATATCCACCCATCTCTCCGGCGACTACAGCGTCTTCATGTACGGCTTCGCTCCAGGATACGCTTACCTCGCAGGCGTGCCCAAAGCCATTCAGCAGCCGAGGAAGCCGGCGCCTATTCGTGGCATCGCTGCCGGAAGCGTGCTGATCGCCGGTCCGCAATGCCTGGTGAGCACGCTCGCCATGCCGACCGGCTGGTGGATCATCGGCCGCTCGCCGACAAAGATCCTCGACGCCGCGTCCAACGACCGTCCGTTCCTTTTCGACGTCGGAGACGCGGTGCGTTTCCGCCGCATATCGAGGGCCGAATTCGACGCGAGGTGCCCCGCATGAGCGAAGCCGTCCTTGCAATCAACTTCGCGGGTCCTCACGTCGCTGTCCAGGACGAAGGACGTCACGGATTCATGCGGTATGGCGTTCCGGCCTCCGGTCCGATGGACAGGACCTCGTTTGCAGCCGCCAACGCCGCCGTCGGCAATCCTGCCGGTCAGCCGGCAATCGAAGTCTCCATGGGCGGCGTGGTTCTCGACTGCGTGTCGGGGGACGTTACATTCGCCGTCGCCGGAGGAGGCTTCATCGTAGAGCATGCCGGCGACAAGCGCGGCGCATGGATGGTCGCCACCTTGAGAGCCGGGGAGCGGCTGGCGATCCGTCCGGGACACTGGGGAAGCTGGACGTATCTGGCCTTCGCCGGTCATATCGAGGCGAAGACCTGGCTGGGCAGCATGTCGACTCACAGTCTCTCCGGCCTCGGCGGCGGGCGCCTTGCAGCCGGACAGACGCTCACTATAGCCGATCCGGACGTGCGGGATGATCGAAATGGTCCGATCACATGTCCGGTCATCGCAAGACCGCGATCCGAGCTGCGTGTGGTGGTCGGTCCGCAGGATCGGTTCTTCTCGAAAGAAACCTTGTCGAATTTCCTTTCGTCGCCTTTCCGCCTGAGCGACGCCTATGACCGCATGGGGGTACGCCTCCAAGGTCCGTCGCTTGCGCCAAGTGCGGCGCTGGACATGCCGTCGGAAGCGATCGTGCGGGGCTCGGTGCAGGTGGCCGGAGACGGTGTTCCCACCATTCTGCTGGCCGACCATCAGACGACCGGAGGATATCCCAAGATCGCCACGGTGGTGGATTCGGACCTGGACGCCTTCGTCCAGCTACGCCCACGCGACCATGTCGGTTTCCTGGCCGTGACGCCGCAGCATGCGATCGAGCACATTCGGCTTCGGGCATCGACGATGTCCCGTTACCTCGCGGCAGTCCGCGACGGACCATGACGCCCGAACATAGGCGTGTCGATCTGAAGGGTAGGGCGGCGATAGTCGCTTGGAGCTGCGGTTAGCTCGAAGTACTGTTCAGAAAAAATCCACATTCGGTTCGGGGGCACCATGGATTTTCTGAACATCGCGGCGATCATTTTCTTCCTTCTCGTCTGGGTGGCCGTCGAGCCTTTGATGGCAGCGGGGTGGCCGAGGAAGAACGACAGCCTTTCCGTTGACATGGTGCGCATTCGCGCCGCCTGGATGCGGGAGGTGCTGACGCGAGACAACAACTTCATCGGCGATGCCGCGATCCTCGGGCACACGATCAATTCGGCGTCCTTCTTCGGCTCCGCCAATCTCATCGTCATCGTCGGGCTCAGCGGCGCGCTGTTCATGGAGCCGAATTATGGATCGGGCGGTGGCCTGATCGCGATGTTTGCGGCCCAGGACCCGGCGTGGTTTTTCCAATGTAAGGTCCTCCTGATCATGGCGACGCTGCTGCGGGGCCTATCCGATTTCATCTGGGCGGTCCGGCAGATCAACTACTGCCTGGCGTCGATCGGGGCGAGCCCATCCCGCGATGAGGAGAGGGACATCGCCAGCTGGACGAACGCCCTGACCCTGGTTTTGAACCCTGCGCTTCGATCGTTCAGTGTCGGCGTCCGGTCTTATTACTTTACCTTCGCTGCCGCCTTCTGGTTTCTCGGGCCAATCCCCTTCGCTGTTGCGACCATCCTCAGCGTCGGCATTTTGATCTGGCGTCAATCCTGGTCGGATGCTGCAAAGGGGATCATGGCCATACGCAAGCTGCTTGACTAGAACAGGACGATTTCAGGCGCGGTCGGCCTAAAATTTGAATCCTGTTCTAAATTTAAGAGTTAGAGCATGATGTCGTCCGAAAAACGCGCACACTTTTCGGCATCATGTTCTAAAGCCTGGCCTTAGGCTGGGTTGCACACAAGCGGTATTGGCGGTGTCCGATGGATCGTCTCGAAGCGATGCGCATGTTGCTGGCGGTCGTCGACGCCGGGAGCATCTCAGCCGGCAGCAGGAAGTTGAACGCGCCATTGCCTAGCGTCAGCCGCAAGGTGGCCGAACTTGAACGCCATCTTGGGGCAAACCTCATCGTCCGCACCAGCCGCAATCTTCAGCTGACTGATGCCGGGCGCGATTATGTCGACGCCGCCCGAAAGATCATGGCGGATCTCGATGAGGCCGAACGAAGAGCGTCCGGGGAATACCAGACGCCCAGAGGCGTGCTGACGATCACGATGCCGATCGAATACGGGAGCCGATACGTGCTGCCCATTGCGCTGAGTTTCATGGATAAATACCCGGAGGTGTCATTGAACCTCCTCTCGCTCGACCGCACGGTCGATCTCGTATCCGAGCAGGTGGATATCGCAATCCGTCTCGGCGACCTCGCCGACAGCGCCCTCCATGCCGTCAAGATCGGCGAATTCCGCCTGCTGACCTGCGCGAGCCCCGCCTATCTCAAGCGGCATGGCATGCCCGAGCGTCCCGGCGATCTCATCGATCGCGACGGGATCATCTTCAACAAGCGGACATTCTTCTGGACCTTCGACGTCGATGGTACGCCGATGGAGGCGGTGCCCCGCAACCGGCTGGAAGTGAATACCGCGGCAAACTGTGTTGCGGCGGCCGTCGGCGGGGCGGGGATCGCGCGGCTGTTCGACTATCAGATTCCAGACGAGCTGGCGTCCGGCGCGCTCGTTCCCATCCTCCGCGATTTCGACGGCCCACCCCAGCCCATTCATATCGTCTACGCGAGACAGGGGCTTCTCGCGTTGAAGGTACGGGCTTTCGTCGACTGGGCACTGCCGCGGCTGCGCTCGCAATCTGTCTGTGAAGATAATCCAATATTATCTGGATGATGCGATGATTTCTTCAACCGTATGTTTCGGGTTTTGAAGATGCGGGAAGTGACCAATTTCCGGCAGAATGTCGAGTTTCGCTCCGATCTTGCCGGCGAACTCAATGCCCATTTCCCTTGCGATGTAGATGTCCTTCTCGCCCCAGATCACTTTCACGGGCGTCTTGAGCCGGTCGAGGTTGGCCTCCAGGTGATGCTGGTCGCGGGTGAAATTCGCGTAGTAGTGGGCAAAGGCGTCCGCCGACGTGACGCCGTCAAGGCTCCACGAATGGAACATGTCTTGCTGGACCTCGATCGGCAGATCGAATTGCTCGACGGGTGAGAGGCCGCGCCTGTGCACGTTCTGAAGGATCTCGTCGCTGGTCTTGTTCATGTAGGCTCGGGTCGGCGAGGCGGTCGGCTCGGCTTTGAGGTTCTGCAGATTCTCCCACATGTATTGCGGCCGGTCGAACGGCGCGAAGTCTCCGACGATAATCTGTCTGGCGATCGTTGGCTCGTCGAGAGCAAGCAGCAGGACGGGGAGGGCAGCGATATCAGTCGCGTAGATCACGAGCTTCGACCGGTCGATGCCTGCCCGTTCGATATAGGCCTTCAACACCTGGGCGTACGCCTTCGGCGCGTAGGAAAACCGCACGAAGGCCGGGCGCGACGATTGCCCGTAGCCCGGCCAATCGAAGGCGTGGACGTCGTAGTCGTGAGCAAGCGTTGTCGCGATGCCCTTCCAGACCATCAGCGTTTCCGGAAATCCATGCAGGAAAAGCACGGTGCCTTTTGGAGCGGGGGCGCGGACAACCTTCCTCCTCAGCGTCAGGAGATCGTTGATCTCGATGAAGTCGACGGCGTCTTGCGCGGCTTCTCCGGAAGCGGAAGCGAAGGCTTCATCCGTGTGGGAAGACGGAGTTGCTGCGACTGATGCAGCATTTGCGGTTCTGTCCTTAGACATAGGACGTCCTTTCTGAACGGCGGTCAGCCAAAGCCCAAAAGCCGGCTGTCTCCACAAATAATTGAGCATGGCGTCAGCCCGCGGTAGCCGGAGAAAGTGAGAGGAACCCTCTCGACGGCGGCAGCGCTGCAACCCGGCTGCCCAAGACTGACATCTGAACGAGAGGGTGCCTCTCACTTTCCCGAGGTGCCGGCCGTCCGTCGACCCGCCCAAATATCCACCAGCCGCCGATTTGAGACAGCTCGTTGGCGTTTGCTTGCGGACGGCAGAGCGTCGGCCGCGACAATATAAGGAAGAACTGATATGACTGACATTACCCAAAGCAGACAGGTTGCGGCCGCCCCCGACAAGGTCCGCGGCCTCCCGGGCCACGCCACTGTCGGCACGAACGATCTGGATGCCGCCTCGGTATTCTACGACAAGCTTCTGGCCGTGTTCGGGATCGGACGAGTCCTCGTCCAGCCCAACCGAGCCATCTACTACGGTCATCGCACGCTCGAATTCGGCATCATCAAGCCGTTCGATGGCCGCCCTGCCACCGTCGGCAACGGTGGAATGATTGCTTTCGAAGCGCCGTCCCGTTCAAAGGTCGACGAAGCCCATGCAACTGCATTGGCGGCGGGTGGCTCGGACGAAGGGGCTCCTGGTCCGCGTGGCGAGAACGGCACGGGTCCTTACTGCGCCTATTTTCGTGATCCCGAAGGCAACAAGTTTCTGATCTTTCGTTCCGGCGCGGACGCGGCCTGACATTTTCGGCATTGAAGCGGGCAGGGCATCTTTTCCTCTCCTCGATATCACCAAAGGACACGGCATCATGGCAACGCTGAACGTTTTGAAACACCGCGACGTATCGCGCCGCTCGCTGCTGTCAGGCTTTGCCGCGGCCGGCATAACCGCCGTTCTCCTTCCGCGCACGCCCAACGCCGCTGATGTTGTTGGCGCCGCATCCGAGGAAATCCGACCTTTCAAGGCTGATATCTCCGGCGCGGCGCTTACAGATCTCAGGCGGCGTCTTGCCGAGACCCGGTGGCCCGACGGCGAAACCGTCATGGATCGTTCGCAGGGCGTCCAACCCGACAGGCTGAAGGAGCTGGTGCGCTACTGGCAGTCGTCCTATGACTGGCGGAACGCAGAGAGCAGGCTGAACAGTTTTCCGCAGTTTCTCGCCACTGTCGATGGACTGGACATCCATTTCATCCATGTCCGCTCCCGTCATGAAAACGCGCTGCCGCTGATCATGACCCACGGCTGGCCAGGTTCGGTCTTCGAGCTGCTTAATGTCATCGGGCCGCTCACCGATCCGACGGCGCATAGCGGCACGGCTGATGATGCCTTCCATCTGGTGATCCCGTCGATCCCGGGATTCGGCTTTTCCGGCAAACCTCCAGCTACGGGTTGGAACCCCCAGCGGATCGCGGCTGCCTGGGACGTGCTGATGAAGCGTCTGAACTATGACCGCTATGTCTCGCAAGGCGGCGACTGGGGCGCGATCATCAGCGACGCCCTGGGTCGCCAGGCACCCGATGGTCTGCTCGCAATCCACGTCAACAGGATCGAGCGGGCTACGACGTTTCCAGCGGACGCAGCCCAGGCTCTCAAAAATGGAGGGCCGGCTCCCGATAGCTTGTCTGCGGATGAGAAAGTCGTCTTCGACGAAGCTCGGAACTTCCTCAACAACGGCTTCGGCTACGCAGCGATCATGAGCACGCGGCCGGAGACGGTCGGCTACGGTATTGCGGATTCTCCGGTCGGCCTCGCCGCCTGGCTTTACGACAAGATAGCCGACTGGGTGTATACACGCGGCGATCCCGAACAGGCCCTTGGCAAGGATGCCATCCTCGACAACATCACGCTGTATTGGCTGACGAACACCGGCCCTTCCAGCGGTCGCATCTATTGGGAAAACGTCATGTCGGGCGCCAAGCTCACGCCCGTCCAAGTCCCGGTCGCCGTCACGGTGTTTCCCGGCGAGGTCTACAAGCCGCCAAAGCACTGGCTGTCGAAGGCCTATCCGAAACTTATCTACTACAACCGCGCCTCCAAGGGCGGTCACTTCGCTGCCTGGGAGGAGCCAGAACTTTTCAGTCAGGAGATCAGGGAGGCCTTCAGAAGCTTGCGGTCTTAACGCCGCCGGCCCTTGGTTCACAGTCAGCGTCCCCGAGACCGGTTCGTCGATTGACGTTGGTCGTGCAACGCTTCACAAAGTCCGAAGTTTCGACCAACCCAGCAAAAGCGACGACACCATCGCGGGGACCACGGCCACATGCACATCATCGACGACCGCCATCCTCGCCGCAGAGTGTGCGCATTCCTGACACTGGTACTTTCAACGCTACTGCTGGCGAGCGCAAGCCCCGCCTCGGCGGCTGAGTCGACCAATTCCTCGGCGCCAATCCGGGTTATTATCGAATTGCCGAATGATGATTCCGGACGAGCGCTGGTCAATCGGATCGTCCCCGGCAATCAGGAACCGGCGCAGCCGGTGACAGTCTCGCAAGAGGCGGCACCGACGTCGATTGCCACGTCGCTACAGGATTTGCGCCAGAGGTTGCTCACACTCGTCGACGCAGTTCCGACCTTGCCCGGGCAGATCCAGTCGGCGATCCGGGTCTTCCAAACGGATGATCGTATCGAACCTGTCGGCCTGATCTTGGCGGTCGTGCTCTTCGTCGCAGGCGGGTTCGTTGCCCAGCGCCTTGCCTGGTGGTCAGGGCGAGGGCTACTCCATTTTGTTCTGAACGCGCCCGCCGACACCGTCCGGCAGCGGATCAAGCTCCACGCTGCCCGGCTTTCAATGGGTCTTCTCGCCTTGGTCGGCTACCTGATCGGAAGCCTCGGCGCGTTTATCCTCTTTCCATGGCCTGCCGTGTTTCGCGATATTGCACTCATTCTGCTATCGGCTGCGCTCATGGTGCGCCTTGGCGTGCTTGTGGGCCGCATTGTCATCGCGCCAGGCGCCCGCCTGCCGCATATGCGGCTTCTGACGCTTGTCACCACGCTTGCCTGGTTCTGGTACTACTGGCTCCTCGGAATCGTCGCGGTGCTGGCGGCTGGCTGGGCCACCATTGAAGTGATCGGGACGATCCGGGCTTCACCGATCTTGGTCGACCTCTTTACCGCAGCATGGCTTGGTGTCGTTTCAATCGCTTTGATCGTTATGATCTGGCTGCGGCACTTTCGTTCCGACGGGCCGTCGGTGAGCCGGCTGGTCTGTGTCGGCTTCAGCGCGAGCATCATAGTATCGTGGCTGTTATGGGTGTCCGGGCTCCACGGGGCATTCTGGACAGTGATCGTCATCACGCTTCTGCCGCTTACCGTTTCGGTGGCTCGTGATATCATCCGTCGCATTGTTCAATCCGGGGAGAGGCAGGCGGTCGAAGATCCGGCCATCGTCGGATGGTCTGTTGTCATCATGCAAACGCTGCGGAACGGCCTCATCGTGGTCGCTGCGCTGCTCATTGCCCGGGCGTGGAATGTCAATCTCAGTGACCTTGCCGCTGCCGAAACAGTCACCACGCGTTTGATCCGCGCAGGAATCCGCATTGTTATCGTGCTGCTGGTGACCGACGTTATTTGGAAGCTCGCAAGCACGCTGATCGATAGCCAGATGGCGGTGGCGTCGCGAAGCGAGCAGGGGGGGCATCACGAGGGTCCCGACGCGCGCCGGCGTCAGCGGTTGAATACCCTCCTTCCCATTCTTCGCAATGTGCTGTTCCTGGCGATCGGAGCCGTCGGCTTCCTGATGATCCTGGATGCAGTTGGCATCCAGATCGGACCGCTGCTGGCGGGCGCCGGTGTCGTCGGCATAGCCGTCGGCTTCGGCGCGCAAACACTCGTCAAGGACATCATCTCCGGCGTCTTTTATCTGTTCGACG